>JAQBQH010000424.1 GCA_028287105.1 Myxococcales bacterium | reverse complement strand
CCGCTTGTCGATCTTAAGCGCGAAACCCATGTTGTCCGCGACGGTCATGTGCGGGTAGAGCGCATAGTTCTGGAACACCATCGCGATGTCGCGCTCCTTGGGCGGGAGGTTCGTCACCTCCCGGTCGCCGATTCGGATCGACCCCGAGGTCACTTCCTCCAGGCCGGCGAGCAGCCGCAGCGCGGTCGACTTGCCGCAGCCGGACGGCCCGACGAGCACGAGGAACTCACCGTCAGCGATGTCTAGGTCCAACTCGTCGATGGCCGGGCGGTCCGCGCCCGGGTAGAGCCGGCTTGCGCCTGCGTAGGTTATCCCTGCCATGTCGTTGCCCCTCCAGAGTGGCTGACGGCCGATCGTGGTCGTGCCGAGACGTTCATCCGCTCAGCCCTTGACCGAGCCGGCGGTCAGGCCGCGGACGAAGTAGCGCTGCAGGCCGATGAACACCAACAGCGGCACGATCATGCTGACGAACGCCCCTGCGGTGAGCAGTTGCCAGCCCTGACCGAGCCCGCCGACGTTGGCAGCCAGGTTGACCTGGACGACCTCGTTCGGGCCTGCACCGATGAACAATAGTGCGATGAGCAGGTCGTTCCAGGTCCAAAGGAACTGGAAGATCGCGAACGCCGCCAGCGCGGGAACCGACATCGGGATGATGAGCCGCCAGAACGTCGTGAAGTGGCTCGCCCCGTCGACCGACGCCGACTCGATCACCGACCGAGGAAGCGTCTGCATGTAGCCACGCAGGATGAAGATCGCCAACGGCATCCCGAAGCCGGCGTGGGCCAGCCACACCGCCAGGAAGGTCCCGTTGAGCCCGAGGCTCCCGTAGACCTGCAGCAGCGGGACCAGCGCAACCTGGTTTGGGACGACCAGCAGCGCCACGATCAGCACGAACAGCGTGTCGCGGCCCTTGAACCGCATGAAGGTGAACGCGTAGGCGGCGAACGCGGCGATCAGGATCGGGATGACAGTCGAGGGAACCGCCACCACCAGGCTGTTCAGGAACGCGTTGGCCATGCCGTTCTCGCGCCCGGTCGGGAACAGCGTCTCCCGGTAGTTGTCCAGTGTCCATTGCGTGAAGTCGAACGGGGACGCGAAGACGGTCCACCACCCCGACGAGTTCACCGCGTCGGCCGTGCGGAACGAGGTCACGAACAGGCCGATCGTCGGCACCACCCAGAGCAGGCAGATCACCAGCAGGACGATCTTGACCACCCAGTTGGCCTGCCCCTGCTTGAGCCGAGGACTGCGCCGCCTGGCGCGTGTCTGCTTCGGCGCCTCTGCCGGCTCGGTGGTTGTCGGAGCGCCGGCCGGGACCGGCATCGACGACGTGGTCATGTCGCCTCCTGCCTACGGAACTGCCGGACCTGGTAGACCATCACGGGGTTGATCGCGATCATGAGGATGATCACGATTGCCGCCGCGTAGCCGTTGTTGCCGTTGGTGAACAGCTCGATGAAGAACTGCACGGCGATGACGTTGGTGTCGAAGTTCCCGCCGGTCATCACCCAGATGATGTCGAAGATCTTCAACGTCGTGATCAACACGGTGATGAACACCGTGATCACCGTCGGCCAGATCTGCGGCACCACGACCCGGAAGAAGCTCTGCACCTCACTGGCGCCGTCGATGCGGGCCGCCTCGATGGTCTCCTCCGGTACCGACTTGATTGCCGCGGAGAGCAGCACCATCGCGAAGCCTGCCTGCGCCCACACGATGATCAGCATCAGCAGGATGCTGTTCAGCTTGAACGTGTCGATCTGCAGCCAGGCGACCGGCTGTCCGCCCAACGCGGTCCAGACCGCGTTGAGCAGGCCGATCTGTGGTTGCCCCGCGGGCCGGCTGGTGTAGACGAACGCCCAGATGGTGGCCGCGGCAACCATGCTGATCGCCATCGGCAGGAAGATCAGCGACTTGACCGTCTTCTCGCTGCGGGCGCCCAACCGGTCGGTGAGCACGGCGATGGCGAGCCCGATCACCACCACGACCGGCGGCACGAGGATCACCCATAGCAGGGTGTTCAGCAGCGTCCCGAGGAACGCCGTGGAGGTCAGCAGTTCGACGTAGTTGCTGAGTCCGACGAACTTCGAGGAGTCGTTGTTGCCGAAGCTCAGGATCAGCGTCCGAATGGCCGGGTAGATCAGGAACAGCGATACGAACACCAGGGCCGGGCCGATGAAGACCCAGGGCTTCAGCCGTTCCTCCCACTTACCCGGAAGTCTCGTGACCAGCGTGTTCAACACCCAATAGAGCAACATCGCGCCGGCGACCCCGCCGAGGATGGCCACCACGGCGTTGAGGATTTTGATCATCTTGGGCTCCTGACCGGGCGGTGCGGGGGGCGCGGGTCGGTGGCCCGCACCCCCCGCCGCCGGGGTCTCAGTTGACGGCTAACTCTTCGGCCAACTGGCCTCGATCTGGTTCAGCGTCGTATCCAGGTCTTGCTGGCCGCTGATCCAGGCCACCATTCCCTTCCAGAAGCTGCCGGAGCCAACCGCGCCGGGCATCTGGTCGGAGCCGTCGAACGCGGTGGCCTGCGCATCGATGGCGAACTTTGCGATCTGCCTGGTGGTGTCGTCGATGTACTGGCTGCCGTCGAAGGTCTTGTGCGGTGACAGCCAGCCGCCGGCCTTGGCCCACGGGCCACCGAACTTGTCGCCGGTGATGAAGTTGAACACCGCGACGGCGT
>JAQBQH010000270.1 GCA_028287105.1 Myxococcales bacterium | reverse complement strand
GCCTGCCGCCGCGTTGCGCGGATTGGCGAAGCGCCGGCCGCCGGCGAGCGCCGCGTTCAGGCGGGCAAACGCCTCCGCCGGCAGATAGACCTCGCCGCGCACCTCGATCAGACGCGGCAGCGGCGAGCCCGGCGCACCGTCGAGCGTCGCGCGCACGCCGGCGACGCCGCGCAAGTTGGCGGTCACGTCCTCGCCGACGCTGCCGTCGCCGCGTGTGCCGCCGCGCACGAAGACGCCCTCTTCGTAGGTGAGCGAGACGGCCACGCCGTCCATCTTGAGCTCGCAGACGAGCGGCGGCGCCGGCCCCACCACCTCCTCGACGCGCCGGAGCCAGGCGCGCAGCTCGTCGGGAGCGAAGACGTTGTCGAGCGACATCATCGGCGCCAGATGGCGCAGCGGCGCGAAGCCGCCTTCGGGCGCGCGGTCGATGACCCGCCGGGTCGGGCTGTCCGCCGTCGCCAGCTCGGGGAACGCGGCTTCGAGGGCGCGCAGCTCCGCGACGAGCGCGTCGTACTCGGCATCGGCGACGACGGGCCGCCCGCTCGCGTAGCGCGCGTCGTGGGCGACTACCTCCGCGCGCAATGCCGCCGCGCGCGTCGCCGCCTCGTCGCTCGTCAGCGCCACCTGCTCATCGCGCGCCGGCGAGCCTGGCGATCCGCGCGTAGCCGACGCGCTTGGCCTCGGCAGCGACGGCGGCCATGCTCGCGGCGGCGTCCTTGTCGCCGCAGCCGCGCGCGATCTCGGCGCGCGCCAGGAGCGCCTCGAGCCGCTGGTCGACGGCGCGGCTCCTGGTCGCCGCGGTGACGATGTCGCCGAGAGCGCGCGACCGACAGTCGGCGTGAGCGCGCGCGGCGGTGATGCGCACGCGCCAGCCGAGGTCGCGCCCCTCACTCTTCTGCGTCAGCGCGACGGCGCGGTCGGCGGCAGTGATGGCCGCATCGCGCTGGTTGGCGGCCAGGAGCACGCGCGCCAGGAGCTCGTTCGCTTCCGCCTGTTCGTCACCGTGCGCGCTCGCGCCGGTGCCGCTGTTGCTGCCCGTGCCGCTGCCATTGTCGTTCGCGCGCCGCGCCGCTTCTTCGGCGAGCGCGCGCGCCTGCGACTCCGCCGCTGCGAGCTTGCCCGCGTCGAGCGCCGCCTGCGCCTGATAGTAGCGCGCCACCCACTTGTCCTGCGCGACGGTGCGGGCCTCGGCGTTCGCGCGCGCCTGCGCCAGCGCCGCCTCGGCACCGGCCGCGTCGCCGGCCTCGCGTCGCTCCATCGCCCGCTCGAAGAGGCGCCCCAGCTCGCGGCCGCGGTCACCGATCTCGTGCAGCCGCGCCAGCGACTCGTCGTTGAGCTTCTTCGCCTCGTCGAGCTTGCCCTGCTTGCGCAGCGCCACGGCGATGTCGCCCATCGACGTCGCCTCCCACGTCTTCATGCCGACCTCGCGATAGCGTCCGAGGGCTGCGCGATACCGCCGCTCCGCCTCGGCCGGCTCGGCCAGCAGCATCAGCACGTCGGCCGAGTTGCTGGTCGCGTTGCCGATGCCCTCGCGCTCGTTGACCGCCTGGAAGTGCTGCAGCGACTCGGCGAAGGTGTCGAGCGCCTTCTGCAGCTGTCCCGCCGCCTGCCAGGTCTGCGCGATGCGATTGAGCATGTCGGCCTGACCGTAGTGGGAGCCGTTGTCGCGGTAGAAGGCGAGCACCTCCTGGTAGCGCGCGCGTCCGCCCGCGACGTCGCCGGCGTCGAACATGAGGTCGGCCAGCCCGACGGCGGCCGAGGCCGCGCCCTTCTTGTCGCCGAGCGTGTCGTAGATCTTCTTGGCGTCCTCCCAGGTGGCGCGCGCTTTGGCCGTCTCGCCGAGATACATCTGCGCTTCTGCCGCGCCGCACTCGGCGTCGGCGACGAGCAGCCGCTGGCCGGTGGCGCGCGCCTTGACGATGGCGCGCTCGTCGGCGGCGAGGCGTCGCTTCCAGTCGCCCTGCTTGGCCCACGACTGCGCCTCGCGGATGTCGATGAACGGATCGTCGGAGAGCGGCTTGGGCAACTTGCGCAGCTGCGCGACGGTCTCCAGCGCCTCCTTGCTGCGCCCGCCGAGGGTCTGCACGCGGGCGAGGCCGAGGCCGTACGAGAGATCGTCGGGGAAGAAGGTGTAGAGCGCGCGAAACAGCTCGATGGCCTTGGGCCAATCGCTGTTGGCTTTGTGATAGCGCGCCTCGAGCAGCAGGCGATCTTCGCGCGGCAGGCTGTCCGACAGCTTGAACGCCTTCTCCGCCGCGGCGCGCGCCTTTTCGTCGCTGCCGAGATCGAAGTAGACGTCGCCGAGGAGCGAATGCGCCAGCGCGTAATCGGGATCGTGGGCGATCGCCTGCAAGAGGAGATCGCGCGCCACCACGGTGTCGGCCGCGCGCCGATGCACGAGCGCCTCGGCGTAGAGCCGCGCCGCCTCCGGATCGCCGGGGAGCACCGCGCGCGCCAGCCGCTGGCCGGTGGCGTCGTGCTGCCGCAGCCCGAGCGCCGAGCGCAATTTGACGCCGGCGCGGGTCACCAGCTCGATCAGCTCTCCCGACGGGGCCGTCTCGGCCATGGTCACGATGGTGTCGCCCGAGCGCGCGTCCTGCAGCGCCAGATCGAGGCGGATCTGCGGCGGCGTGCCGGTCTGCAGGAACGATCCGGCGACGACCCAGTCGACGTCGAGCTGTCCACGGATCCGCTGCAGCGTCTCGGGCGAGTAGCGCTCGGCTTCGGCGAGCGCGAGATCCTTCTTGGCGCGCGCCACCCGCTCGCTCTCGATGGTGCGGATGTCCTCGCCGGCGGCGAGCTCCGTCGACAGCATCTCGGCGAACGCGGTCGACATCCAGGCGTCGGCCGGCTTCGCCGCCAGATTGCGAAAGCCGACCACGGCCACGGCACGCCGCACGTGGGTCGCGATGGCCGGCGAGCTGTCGGCGACGGCGGCGGGGCGCGACGCGGCACGATGGGCGCGCCGGTAGAGGCCGGCGCCGACCGCCGCCAGCGCGATCGCCGTCACCACTGCCGCGGTCCAGCGCAGTCGCGGGGATCGTCGCGGTCGCGGTTGCGGCGGCACCGGCTCCGGGACCGGCGGCGGCTGCACCAGCGCCTCGACGAACGCGCGCGCGTCGCCGAAGCGGGCCCGCGGATCGCGTCGGAGACAGCGCTCGAGCGCGGTCTCCCAGCTCGCAGGCAGATCGGGCTGGAAGCTGCGCACCGACGGCGGCGCCTCGGTCAGCCGCTTGAGCGCCGTCTGCAGCGGAGTTTCGCCGATGAACGGAACGCGTCCGGTCACCATCTCGAAGGCGACGATGCCGAGCGCATAGACGTCGGCCGCCGGCGTCAGCGCCAGCCCCTCGACCTGCTCGGGCGCCATGTACTTGGGGCTGCCGACGAGCGCGTTCTCCTGCGACAGCCCGGCGTCGCCGCTGGCCGGCTCGCTCGGTCGCGCCAAACCGAAGTCGGTCACGACCGCGCGCGCGCCTGCCGCCGACGGCACCAGCATGACGTTCGAGCTCTTGAAGTCGCGATGGATGATGCCGGCCGCGTGCGCCGCCGCCAGCGCCTCCGCCATCTGCGCCAGGAGCGCCCGCGCCTCGGGCGCGCTCATCGCCCCCTTCTCGAGGCGATCGGCGAGCGATTCCCCTTCGATGAGCTCCATCGTCAAGAAGACCACGCGCGCGTCCCCGGTCCCCTCGACGCCGAGGTCGAAGATGCGGCAGACGTTGGGGTGCGTGACCTTGCGCGCCAGCTGCACCTCGCGCTTGAACCGCTCGATGGCCCGGCTCTCCGACGATCCTTCGGAGCCGGTCAGCGTGCGCAGCGTCTTGAGCGCGATGCGCACGTTGAGCTCGAGGTCCTCGGCCTCGTAGACCTCGCCCATCCCGCCGCGCGCCAGGAAGCGCACGATGCGATAGCGGCCGGCGACGCGCCGATCGACGCGCAAGGAGGGCTCCAACGGATGCGGCGCTTCGCCGCCTTTCGCACTGGGATCGGCCATCTAGGGGTGGCCGTCGCGCTCGACGGCCCTCTCATCCTACTCGACCCCTTGCCAAGATTGGAAAAATGACTATGCTCAGTTATGTAAATGAGCGCGCTCAGTTTTGACGAATCGGACGACGCCGGCAGCGGCGGTAAGCGCGAGCAGAAGAAGCGCGACAAGGAGGCGCGTATTCGCGCCGCCGCGCTGGCGCTCTTCCGCGAGAAGGGATTCGCCGCCACCACGACCCGCGAGGTCGCCGAGCGGGCGGGTATCGCCACCGGCACCCTCTTCCTCTACGTCAAGAGCAAGGAAGAGCTCGTCGACTTCGTCTTCTACGGCGAGATCGCCGCCGTGGTCGAAGCGGCCTTTCGCACGCTGCCTCGGCGCGGGGACGTGCTGACCCGTCTCGTCCACCTCTTCGGCGCGCTCTACGATTACTACGCGTCCGACCTGGCCATCGCGCGCGTGCTCATCGCCGGCGCCATCCTACCGCCGCCAGGCGCACGCTCGATGCCTCTGACCTTTCAGTTCATCGATCGGGTCGCCGGCGTCATTCGCGAGGCGCAACAGGCGGGGAGCCTCCATCCGGACGGCTTCCCGATCGAGCTGGCCACGCACGCCTTCACGCTCTACGTCGGTGGCGTCTTGACGCTGGTCAACGGCTTCGGCTCGGCCGACGACGCGAAGAACCAGCTTCGCCGCGCGCTCGACGTCCACTTCGCCGGCTTGCGGCTGCCGCAGAAACCGAAACCGCCCAGGAGGAGACCATGACCGCCTACGCCCCCGACCCTTCCGCGACCCTGCTCGACGCGCGCGACGAATATTTCCGCGTCAACCAGTTCGGACCCAACGGCGGTTACGACGACGCCTGGGTCGACTTCAAGCTCGGCCCCATTCCGCTGCCGTTCCCCAACTCGCCCGGACGCAAGCGGGCGGTGCGCTTCCACGATCTACACCACACGCTCACCGGCTACGCGACCGACGCGCGCGGCGAGTTCGAGATCTCGGCCTGGGAGATCGGCTCCGGCTGTGCCGGCTATCTCGCCGCCTGGCAGCTCAACCTCGGCGGCATGGTCGCCGGCATGCTGGCGGCGCCGCGCCGCACCTGGCGCGCGTTCCTGCGCGGGCGCCAGTCGCGCAACCTCTACCGCTCGCAGTACGACGACGCGCTCCTGTCGCGACGCGTCGCCGAGATGCGCCGCGAGCTGGCGCTCGATCGCCCGCTGGCAACGGCGCGCGCCGCCGACGTCGCCCTGTTCGCGCTGGCGCTGGTGGCGGGCCTCGCCGTCGGCCTCGTCTTCATGGTGCTGATGATCCCCGGCGCCATCGTCGCCAACCTGGCCGCACTGGCCCGTCGCCGCTGATCGGCGGTAAGCTGCGCGCATGAGCGCCCCTGATGTGCCGCCGCCGTCGCCGGCGCTGCTCGAACGGCTGAGCGACCTGCGCCCGGTGCGCACGCGCCGCCCGCGCCTCGACGCGACGCTGGTGGCGCTCGGATCGCTCGGCGCCACCGCCGCGCTCCTGCTGACGTCGCGCCTGCGCGGGGACCTCGCCTCGCCGCTGGTCCTCGCGGCGGCCGCGGCGTGCGCGCTCGGCTTCGCCGTCGAGCTGTGGTGGGCGCTGGTTCCGCCGCGCGGCCAGGTCCTGCCGCTGCGCCGCGCCAGCGGGCTGCGCGTCGCCGCCGTCTGGGCGCTCCTGTGCGTGGTGCTCGTCGCCGCCGGCCACGACGCCCGCGCCGTGCCGGTGCACGACTTCATGGTGGGCGCGCGCGGCTGCTTCTTCTTTGGCTGCGCGATGGCGCTGGCGCCGGCGCTCCTGTGCCTCCTCGTGCTGCGCAAGACGCTCGACCTCGGCGGCTGGCGGCTCGGTGCCGTCGTCGGCGGCGCGGCCGGCGCGCTCGGCGGCCTCGGCCTCGAGCTGCACTGCGCCAACGGCCACGCGATGCACGTCCTCGTCGCCCACGGCGGCGCCATCGCGCTGCCCGCGCTGCTGCTCGCGCTCGTGGTTCGCCGTTGAGGGGCTCGTCATGACCACGCAGCGTGGCGGCGCCGGCGGTGCGTCGGCCGAGGCGGAGCTGATGGCCCGCTACTGCGACGGCGACCGCGCCGCGTTCGACGCGCTCTACGGCGCCGTCGCCCCCAAGCTGCTCGGCTTCCTCCTGCAGCTCGTCGGCGATCGCGCGCTGGCCGAAGACGTCATGCAGGACGCGCTCATCAAGCTGCACGAAGCGCGCGCGCTCTACGTCCGCGGCGCCGATCCCGTGCCGTGGATCTTCACCATCGCCCGCCACGCCGCCTTCGACGAGCTGCGCCGCCGCCGCCGCGCGCGCGTGCGCCTGGTCGCCGACGAGAGCGGGGCGCCGCCCGAGCAGCGCGCCGATCTGCAGGGCGATCCCGAGGGCGCACGCACCGAGACCGATCCCACCGGCGCCGCCGCGCTCGCCGCGCTCGATCAGCTGCCCGCCGCGCAGCGCGAGGCGCTCCTGCTCACCAAGGTCGAAGGGCTGAGCCAGGTCGAAGCCGCCGCCCGCGCCGGGACCACGCCCGGTGCCATCAAGCTGCGCGCGCACCGCGCCTACGTGGCGCTGCGCAAGCTGGTTCGTAAGAGCTAGGAGCCCGTCCGAGTAATTGCACCTGCTGCGGCTGCCCCAGCCGTCGCAGCAGCCCCGAGGGGCGACCGTGCCCGACCGTCGGCCGGTGCCAGCCCGACGGCGCAATTACTCGGACGGGCTCCCAGGTCGTAACGTAAGCGCCGCCGGCTTACGGCGTACGCTCGCCGTTGTACTTCTTCTGGTGCCAGTACGGATAGGGCAGGGGCCGCTCGCTGACGCGGTCGAGCGTGGCCAGCTCGTCGTCGCCCAGCCGCCACGTCGTCGCCTGCAGGTTGTCCGCGAGCTGACGCCCGTTGCGCGCCCCCACGATCACGGACGTCACCGCCGGCCTGTGCAAGAGCCAGTTGAGCGCCACCTGCGCCGTCGACACGTTGCGCCGCTCCGCCACCGCGCGCAGCGCCTCGAGCACCGCCCAGCTCTGCTCGTCGATCGTCCCCGGCGTGCCCCACGCCGACAGCCGCGCGTCGGCCGGCGCCGCCTCGCCACGACGGTACTTACCGCCCAGAAAGCCGAACGCCAGCGGGCTCCAGACCAGCACGCCGACCCGCTGATCGACGCAGGCCGGCACCAGCTCGTGCTCCAGGTCGCGGCCGACGAGCGAGTAGTAGGCCTGCAGCGCGCAATAGCGCGACAGCCCGCGCGCGTCCGACGCCGCCAGCGATTTGACGAGCTGCCAGCCCGAAAAGTTGGAGCACCCGAGGTAGCGCACCTTGCCGGCGCGCACCAGATCGTCGAGCGCGCGCAGCGTCTCGTCGACGGCGACCAGCCCGTCATAGCCGTGCACCTGATAGAGGTCGATCCAGTCGGTGCCGAGCCGCTCGAGGCTCGCCTCGCAGGCGCGCACGATGTGATGGCGCGACAGGCCGACGTCGTTGGGATCGTCGCTCATGCGCGCGTGCAGCTTGGTCGCGATGATCACGCGCGACCGCCGCGCACCCAGCGCCGCGCCGAGGATCTCCTCCGACCGCCCCGCCGAATAGATGTCGGCGGTGTCGAACAGGTTGACCCCGGCCTCGAGGCACTGGTCGACGAGCGTGCGCGCTTCGTCGAGCTGCGTCGCGGCCACCGCCGAGAAGCCGCCGACGCCGCCGAACGACATGGCGCCAAACGACAGCGCCGACACCCTGAGCCCGGTCTCGCCGAGCAGCCGCGTCTCCATGATCCCCCTCGCCGAGGCGTTTAGACGTCGAGGATATCGTGGGTGGCGGCGAAGCGCACCAGCTCGACCGCGGAGTGCAGCTCGAGCTTCTTCAAGATGCGCTCGCGATGGGTATCGACCGTCTTGCCGCTGATCGCCAGCTCGCCGGCGATCTCGCGCGTCGTCAAGCCCCGGACCAAGAGCCGGAACACGTCGCGCTCACGCGCCGACAGCGGCCCGAGCGCACCCGCGCCGCGCGCGCGCACCGTCGCCTTGAGCCCCGGTGCCAGGTAGCGCTCGCCGGCGGCGACGGCGCGGATCCCGCTCGAGAGCGTGTCGCTGTCGTGCAGCTTGGTGATGTAGCCGCGCACGCCCGCCGCCCACGCCTCGTCGAGATCGTGCTGCGATGCGAACCCCGACAAGATCATCACCTTCGTCGCCGGACGTCGCGCCGTCAGCTCGCGTGTCGCGGTCACGCCGTCCATGCCCGGCAGCCTGAGGTCGAGCAGCACGACTTCGGGGCTGGCCGCGTCGATCAATGGGAAGCTCGATTTCGCGTCCCCGGCCTCGGCAACGACGTCGAAGCCGTTGGCGCCGAGCACGTGCCGCATCGCCTCGCGAAACATGGCATGGTCGTCCACGATCGCCACACTAATGCGTTGGTTTTCCACGTAAAAATGCTAGTCGGGCGACCGCCGTACTGTCAATGGTGTGGACGCTGTATTCGGAGCCAGTGGTCGATCTCCACGAGCTCTCGCGCACTGGTCACGTCGCCCTTGGCGTAGACCGCCCGCGCCTCGTCGGCCAGCCCCATCGCGCGCGTGCGATCGCCGCCCTGGGCCAGCGCCCTTGCCAGCGCGAAGCGCGCCCGTGCGATCTCGAGCGGGTCGCCGGCGGTCTCGCGCAACGCCAGCGCCCGCTCCAGCGGCGGCACCGCCCGTCGCGGCGCGTTGGTGGCCAGCTCGGTCAGCCCGATGCCGATGAGCGCGTCGGCCAGATCGGGATGCTTCGGCCCGACCGTCTTCTCGAGCAGCGCCAGCGCGCGCTTGTAGTAGCTCATCGCCGCCGCCGGTTTGCCGAGCGCCAGCTGCGCGTCCCCGAGCCCGTCGAGCGCCGCCGACAGCGTCGGGTGCTCGGCGCCGAGCTTGGCCGCCCAGATGTCGTACGCCTTCTGGAAATCGGCGCGCCCTTCGTCGGCGCGCCCCTGCTTCAGCGCGACGTTGCCGAGCCGATACCACGCCGTACCGACGTTGGGATGGTCGGCGCCGAGCGCGCGCGTCGAGATCTCGATGGCGCGCTTGAACTGCGACGCTGCCTCCGCTTCACGCCCCTGATCGAGCAGCACCGCGCCGACGTTGAGATCGATCGACGCCAGCATGGGGTGGTCTCGCCCGAGCGAGCGCTCGATGATGCCCTGCGCGCGCTTGTACTCGACGAGCGCCTCGGCGATCCGCCCCGCCGAGCGCAGCGCCGCGCCGAGGTTGACGCGCAGGTTGCCCACCTTGGGATGCTCGCCACCGACCGAATGCTCGAAGATGGAGATGGCGCGCTGATAGCGCTCGATCGCCTCTTTGTAGTGGCCGAGCTGCACCGCCGCGTCGCCCAGGTCGCCGAGGGCGCCGGCGATGGCCACGTCATCGGGCGCCAGCGTCTTTTCGCGCACCGCGAGGACGCGCTTGGAGCGCTCCTCCGCCTCCTGATATTTGCCCTCTTCGAGGAAGAGCGAAGCGACGGCGACGTCGAGACCGGCCTGCAGCAGCTCGGGATGGCCGATGCGATCGATCTTGGCCTGCGCCGACCGCGCCAGCTCGTGCGCGTCCGCCAGCTTCTCCTGCAGCGTGGTGACCCAGACGAGGCGCGTCTCGGCGAGCGCCGCCACCTCGTCGTGTCGCCCAGCCTCGGCGGCGACGACGGCGTCGCGGAAGGCGCGAACCGCCGTCGGGTAGTCCCCGAGCGAATCGGCGAGCCGGCCGTGCATGAGCAGCGCCTCGGCCTCGAGCGGCCGATAACCAAGATCGCGCGCGCCGGCCAGCGCCGGCTGCACGCGCTTCTCCGCCTCGGCGTAGCGGCCGCCGTCCCACAGCGCGCGCACCGTCGCCAGCTCCTTGCGCAGAGCGTCGACGCGCTTTCTCGCGCCGGCGTTGGCGGGCGGTCGCACCGGCGCGCGCAGCGCTTCGGCATCGGCGCAACCGGTCAGCGGCGGCAGCTTGCGCGTCATCTCGGCCGCGCGCGAGATCACCTCGTCGTCGGCGGCGGCGAATAGATCGACCTGCGCGCGCACGTCGTCGAGCCGCTGCTGCAGGCACTCCATGCGCAGATCCATGAGGTCCGCCGACTGCGTGCCGCGCACGCGCGTCGCTTCGCAGGCGTCGGTGTGCATCGCCACCCAACCGAGCGCGTAGGCATCGAGCGTGCGCGACGTCGCCGCGAACGCGTCGGCGGCATAGGGCTTCGCCGACTTGTCGAAGGCCGCCTTGACCGCCGC
>JAQBQH010000266.1 GCA_028287105.1 Myxococcales bacterium | reverse complement strand
GGATCCCGACCACCTCGCGCGACGGGAACAGCTCGGCGAGAATCCCGAGCGCCTGGCGATCGGCGGGATCGTTGAACGTCGGCACCAGCACCACGTCGTTGGCGATGTAGAAGTTGGCGTAGCTGGCCGGCAGGCGCCGCCCTTCGAAGCCCAGCGCGCGCGGCATCGGCAAGGCGATCACCTCGAGCTTGCGACCGCGGGCGTCACGCGCCGCCTCCAGCCGCTCGCGATTCTCCTCGAGCGCGCGATAGTTCTCGTCTTGCGCGTTCGTCTCCCGACACAGGAGCACCTTGCCCGGCGCGACGAAGCGCGCCAGGTCGTCGATGTGTCCGTGCGTGTCGTCGCCCGCGATGCCCTTGCCGAGCCAGATGACCCGCTCGGCGCCGAGCTGCTCGTGCAAGATGCCCTCGAGCGCCGCCGTCGACAGCTCGGGATTGCGGCACTGCACCGCGTCCTGGAGGCACTCCTCGGTGGCGAGCAAGGTGCCTTCGCCGTCGACGTCGATGGCGCCGCCTTCGAGCACCACCGGCCTCCCGCCCGCGAGCACCGTCACGCAGTCGACGCCCGCCGCGCGCGCCATCGCCGGCGCCACCTCGGCGTCGAGCTGCCAATCGTCGTACTTGGCCCAGGCGTTGAACCGCCAGTGCGTCGCCAGCTTCCGGCCCGCCCGCTCGACGAAGATGGCGCCGGTATCGCGCGTCCACGAGCGATTGGTCGCCACTTGCACGAGCTCCCAGCCGGCCGGCGCGCCGACCAGCTCCAACGTCGCCTTCACTTCGGTGGCGACCGCGTCGTCGGCGACGAGGATGCGCACCCGCTCGTGGGCCGCGAGCGCGCGCACGAACTCGCCGTACACCCAGCGCACCGGCGCGAACTTGCCCGGCCAGTCGCTCTCGTTGTGCGGCCAGGCGATCCACGTCGCCGCGTGACGCGCCCACTCGGCCGGCATGCGCTGCGGCGCCCCGCGCGTCATGCGTCGTCGCCGTCCAGGAAGCGCTTGGTGATCGGCCCGTAGGCATCGATGCGGCGGTCGCGCAGGAAGGGCCAGTTGCGCCTGACCTCCTCGATGCGTCCGCGATCGCACTCGACGACGAGGATCTCTTCTTCGGTGCGCGACCCTTCCTTCAAGATCACGCCGAACGGATCGGCCACGAACGAGCCGCCCCAGAACTCGATCCCACCGTCGCCGGGCCCCTCGTGGCCGACGCGATTCACGGCCGCGACGTAGACCCCATTGGCGATCGCGTGCGCCCGCTGGATCGTCTGCCACGCCGACGCCTGCGACGCGCCGTACTGCTCCTTCTCCTTCGGATGCCAGCCGATCGCCGTCGGGTAGAAGAGGATCTCGGCGCCGCGCAGCGCCGTCAGCCGCGCGCCCTCCGGATACCACTGATCCCAGCACACGAGCGTGCCGATGCGGCCGAACTTGGTGTCGTGCGCGACGAAGCCGAGGTCACCCGGCGTGAAGTAGTACTTCTCGTAATAGAGCGGATCGTCGGGGATGTGCATCTTGCGATAGAGCCCGCGCACCGTCCCGTCAGCGTCGAGGATGGCGGCGGTGTTGTGATAGAGGCCCGCCGTGCGCCGCTCGAACAGCGACGCGATGATGACGATGCCGCGGTCGCGCGCGATCTTCGCCAACAGCTCCGTCGACGGACCGGGGATGGGCTCGGCCAGATCGAACAGCGCCGAGTCTTCCTTCTGGCAGAAATACTGCGAGCGGAAGAGCTCCTGCAGGCAGACGATCTCGGCGCCCTGATCTGCCGCTTCGATCACCTTCGCCGCCGCCTTGTCGAGGTTCTCGCGCGGGTCGAGGCCGCAGCGCATCTGCACCAGGCCGATGCTGAATTTGGTCGGGCTCATCGCGCACAATCTGCGATCGGCGCGGGGCGATGTCAAACGATACAATCGCCGCGTGAGGCGCTGGGTCGAGCTCTTGCTGCTGGTCGCGTTGGCGGCGTTGCCGCTGCACCGGCCGCTCGTCCACGAGGCGCCCAACGTGAGCGCGGCCGACCTCGTCGCGGGCGTGGCGCTGGCGGCGTATCTATTAATAGAGCGCCTGCCGCCCGCCGCCTGGCTGCGGCTGGGGGTGCTGGTGATCACGCTGACCCCGGCCGTGATCGTGGCCACCGATCGGCGGCGCGCGCTGGCGCAGCTCCTCGGGCTCGCGTACGTCATGCTGATCTTCGCGGCCGCCATGTCGTTGGGCGAACGGCGGCGCCGCGACGCGTTGCGCGCCTTTGTCGTCGGTGCGGCGGTCGCCTGTGCGCTCGGTTTTGTCTTCTGCCAGCGCTATCCGTGGATGGCGCTGCCGCGACCGGTCGGCCCGACCGAGTCGCCGGCGATGCTCTCGATGATCGCGCTCGCCGGCCTCTTCGCCTTAAGGGCGCTCGGCGCCTGGCGGCCGCTGGCGATCTTGTTCTGGGCCATCCTCGTCGCTGCGCAGAGCCGAATCCTCCTCTGCGCCATCGTCGGCGTGGCGGTCGAAGCGTGGCCGCGCCGCCGCGTCATCGCCTCGATGGCGATCGCGGGAGCGCTCGCGCTCTTCGTCCTGTCGCTGGTGTGGCGGCTCGTGCCGGTGTCCTCGACGGCGCCGTTCGTCGACCGCCATCCGACGCCCTATCGCGTCTGTCACCAGGTCGCGTGGCGCGCCTTCGCCGATCATCCGCTCACCGGGGTCGGCCTGCGCGGCTTCCACGCCGCCTGGCCGCGCTACGTCGACGAGCCGATGGCGACCGCCGCCTTTTCGCCGATGGTACCGTCGCCGCGCGATCCGCACGGCACCTTGCAGGGCTACCTCGCCGAAGCGGGGCTGCCCGCGCTCCTGCTGCTCGGGTTCCTCGCCTGGGACGTGTGGCGGCGGCGCGGCTCGCCCGGCTACTTCGTGGCGCTCGTGTTGGCGAGCTGCACGCTCGATCTCTTGACCGAGCGATCGAGCTGGGCGCTCCTCGGCCTCATCTCCGCCGGGTACCACTGGCCCAACGAGGAGTCGACGAAGCGCTGAAGCGGCGACCAGACCAGAAACAGCGCCACTGTCGGGACGGCGAGGAGCGCCAGCGTCGCCGCGTGCAGGCGCGCGAGCGGGAGCGGCTCATCGACCGTCGGGGCCTCGAAGTACATCGCCTTGAGCACGCGCGCGTAGAAGTAGAGCGAGACGGCGGAGTTCAAGATGCCGATCACCGCGAGCGTGACCATGAGCGAGCCGCCGCGCGCCAAGAGCGCCGCGAACACGTAGAACTTGCCGAAGAAGCCGGCGAGCGGCGGCAGGCCGGTCAGCGAGAAGAGGAAGATGGCCATCGCCACCGCCGCCCACGGCGCGCGCCGCCCGAGCCCGCGCCACTCGGCGATCTCCTCGCCGATGCCCGCGTCCGCGACCGCGATGATGACGAGAAAGGCGCCAAGGTTCATGAACAGATAGGTGACGAGGTAGAGCAAGATCGCGCGCGTCCCGTCGCTGCCGCCGGCGCACAGCGCCAGAAGGACGTAGCCCGCGTGCGCGATCGACGAGTAGGCGAGCAGGCGCTTGAGGTTGGTTTGCGCCAGCGCCGCCAGATTGCCGACGGTCATCGTCGCCGCGGCGATGAGACCGAGCAGGATCGGCCACGGCGCCGGCGCGCCCACCAGCTCCGCCGGCAGCGAGCCGCCGAAGAAGCGCACGAGCAGCGCGAAGCCGGCCGCCTTGGGACCGACGGAGAGGAACGCGGTCACCGGCGTGGGGGCGCCTTGATACACGTCGGGGCACCACATGTGAAACGGCACCGACGCAATCTTGTAGCCGAACCCGGCCAGGCAGAGCACGACGGCCAGGAGCACCGTCGCGGCCGCGGGCGTGTGCGCGCACGCGAGGCGCACGGCGGTGAAGCTGGTCGACCCGGCCAATCCGTAGAGGAGCGACATGCCATAGAGCATCACGCCCGAGGCGACACCGCCGTAGATGACGTACTTGAGCGCGGCCTCGGCCGACTCGCGCGATCGCCGCCGGAACCCGGCCAGCACGTAGCTCATGATCGAGACCGTCTCGAGCGAGAGGAACGCGGTCAGGAGATCGGTCGCCGACGCCATCAGCATCATGCCGGCCGTGGTCGTGAGCGTGAGGGCGAAGAACTCGGCGGCGCTCTCGTCGGTGGCCTCGCGCGCGCGCAGCGAGATGAGCACCACGAGGAGATTGGTGGCGAGGAACAAGAGCTTGAAGAAGTCGGCCAGCGGATCGCGCGCGATGAGGCCGAAGAAGAGGCCATAGCCGTCGGCGCGCATCGTCATCACCGTCGCTGCGCCGGCGGCCACGAGCCCGACCGCCGTGAGCGCCGCGGCGCGCCCGACGTGCGGGCGACGCGCGAGCAGATCGACGAAGAGGACGGCGAGCACCGTGCCCGCGACGATGAGCTCGGGCAAGAACGCGCGCAGGCTGTGGGCGTTGTCGAGCATCAGGGCAGGCCGGCGAGCGTCCCCGCGCCATGCAATCCGGTGACGTGGCGCAGGAGATCCATGAGCCCGTTGTCGACGAGCTGCAGCATCGGCAGCGGCCAGAACCCGAGCACCAGGACGACGGCAGCCAGCGGCGCGAGCGTCAGCGTCTCGCGCGCGGTCAGGTCGTTGAAGATGGTCCGATCGCGCCACGACTCGTTCCAGCGCCCGAGCTGCACGCGCTGGAGCGCCCACAGGTGATAGGCGGCCGTGACGATGACGCCGCTCATGGCGACGAGCGTGATGACGCGATAGACCGGGAAGGCGCCGAGGAAGACCAGCACCTCGCCGATGAAGCCGGAGAGCCCGGGCAGGCCGAGCGACGCCATGAAGGCGAAGCCGAAGAGCGCGGCGTAGCGCGGCATCTGCGTGGCCATGCCGCCGAAGCGATCGATCTCGCGGGTGTGGGCGCGATCGTAGAGCACGCCGACGAGGAGGAAGAGCATCGCCGTGATCGTGCCGTGGTTGAACATCTGCAGCATGGCGCCGTTGAAGCCGGAGCGCGTGAAGGCGGCCATGCCGACGAGGCAGTAGCCCATGTGGCTGACCGAGGAGTAGGCGACGAGCTTCTTGAGGTCGCGCTGCCCGAAGGCGCAGAAAGCGCCGTAGAGGATATTGATGGCGCCGAAGACCGCCATCGTCGTCGCCGCCCACTGGGTCGCCAGCGGCAGCATGGCGAAGTTGACGCGCAGGATGCCGTAGGTGCCCATCTTGAGGAGCACCCCGGCGAGGATGACGCTGATGGCGGTGGGCGCCTCGACGTGGGCGTCGGGCAGCCAGGTGTGGAACGGGAACATCGGGATCTTGATGGCGAAGCCGATGAAGAAGGCGACCCACACGACCTTGGTGAAGTCGAAGCCGAGGAGCGAGAGCCCCTTGCCTTCCCAGTCGTTGGCGTAGGCGAGCTTGACCATGTCGAAGGTGTGGCGCGCCGGCGTGCCGTCGACGAGCGTCGTCGGTGACGAGCTGTAGTAGAGCGCGATCACCGCGAGCAGGATCAGCACGGAGCCGACGAGCGTGTAGAGGAAGAACTTGATGGCGGCGTACTCCTTGCGCGTGCCGCCCCAGATGCCGATGAGGAAGTACATCGGCAGGAGCATCAGCTCCCAGAAGATGTAGAAGAGGAAGAAGTCGAGCGCGCAGAAGGTGCCGAGCATGCCGGTCTCGAGGAGCAGCAGCAGCGCGAAGTAGCCGCGCACCTGCTTGTCGATGCCGAAGCTGGCGAGGACCGCGATGGTGGAGATGAGCGCGGTCAAGAGCACCATCGTGACCGAGAGGCCGTCGACACCGACGAAGTACTCGACGTTGAACGACGGGATCCAGACGACGTGCTGGATGAACTGCAGGCCGCCGTTGCCGGTCGCTTGCGAAAAGGCGCGGTCGAAGCGGAGGCACATCAGCACCGAGGCGGCGAGCGGCACCAACGAGGTGGCGAGGGCGATGGCGCGGGTGAGCGCGTGGCGGCCGGTCGGCACGAAGAGGATGAGCGCGGCGCCGACGAGCGGGAAGAAGATGAGGAGCGTCAGCAGCCACGACGACCCGGCGCGGAGGGGGACGCCGCGCACCTGGCCGGCGGCGTGAACCTGCAGGCCGCCGAAGGCCTGCTGGCGGCGCGCGTCGGGCGTGAATTGCACCGCGACCTGGACGCGCTCGCCCGATTGCAGCGTGCGCGGCCCCGTGTCGGTCAGCTGAAAGCCGCTCGCGTCGGGCGCCAGGGTGACGCGATCGATGACCAGCGGCGCGCCGCCGGGGTTGCGCAGCTCGAGGGTGCGCGTGCCGGGGCCGTCGAAGCTCAGCGACGCGGGCGCGACGTCGACGGCAGGCTCGTCAGCCGCGGCGGTGCCGCTGCCGAGGAAGACGAGAAGAAGTGCCAAGAAGCTCGTGGCGCGGGTCATGAGTGGATCTCCGTCACAGCCAGCTCGTCAGGACGATGAGCATGACCACGCCCATCGCCACGCCGAGCACATAGTTGTTGATGCGGCCGGTCTGCACGCGGCGCAGCGCGCGGCCGGCGCCGAGTAGGAGGTCGGCCACGCCGTTGACCGCGCCGTCGACGAGGTAGTGGTCGATGGCGGCGGTGATGAACGCGGCGGCCCGCGCCAAGGCGCCGAGCGCGGCGATGACGCCGTCGACGACGTGGACGTCGAACCAGGCGGCCGTGCGCGCGGTGGCGCCAAAGGCGCGCACGAAGGTGGCGTCGTAGAGCGCGTCGACCCGAAAGCCGTCGAGCACCAGCGCCGGCACGCCGCCGAGGCGCGAGCGCAGCGTCGCCAGTGCGCCTTCGCGCGCGCGTAGATCTTTGTAGAGCAGCCGCGCCGCGATCCAGCCGACGGTGGCGACGACGAGCGAGGCGAACATCAGCGCCAGCTCGAGGCCGCGCCGTTCCGGCGTCGCGGTGAGCGCGCCCGCAGTCACCGGCGCGAGCCAGCGCGCCAGCAGCGGCTCGCGTCCGCTCCATAGCTCCGGCAGCCCGACGAGCGGGCCGACGACGATCGATGCCGCCGCCAACGCCAGCAGCACCCAGGTCATCGAGCGCGGCGACTCGTGCACCGCGTGGCGCTGCTCCTCGCTCGCGGCGCGCCCTTCGAACGTGAGGTAGTAGCTGCGGAACATGTAGAACGACGTGAGCATCGCAGCGACGGCGCCGGCCAACCACAAGAGCGGGCTGCGCTCGTAGGCGCGCGCCAGGATCTCGTCCTTCGAGTAGAAGCCGGCCGCCCAGGGAAAGCCGGCAATGGCCCAGCAGCCGACCAGGTAGCTCCAGCGCGTGCGCGGCATCAGCGGGGCGAGGCCGCCCATCTCGCGCATGTCCTGCGTGTGCGTGCCGTGAATGACCGAGCCGGCGCCGAGAAAGAGGCAGGCTTTGAAGCAGGCGTGGGTGACGAGGTGGAACATCGCCGGCCACCAGGCGCCCGTCGCTGCGCCGAGGAACATGAAGCCGAGCTGCGAGATGGTGGAGTAGGCGAGGACGCGCTTGAGGTCGTACTGGAACAGGGCGACGATGGCGCCGAAGAGCGCCGTGGCGACGCCGACAGTGGCGATGACGGTCATGGCCGCGGGCGAGAGCGCGAACAGGAAGTGGAGCCGCACCATGAGGTACACGCCGGCGGTGACCATGGTGGCGGCGTGGATCAGCGCCGAGACCGGCGTCGGGCCGGCCATGGCGTCGGGCAGCCAGACGTAGAGCGGCAGCTGCGCCGACTTGCCGGCGGCGCCGAGGAAGAGGAGGAGGGCGACGACGAGCGGCAGCGGCGCGCCGAGGAACGTCTTGGCGGCGAACGCCTGCGCGAAGGGCGCGACCGCCAATTGATCGTGCACGAGGCGCAGGTCCAGCGTCGGCACGAGGCGCGGGTAGTCGGCGTAATAGCGGTGATCGATGACCGACCACGACCCGGCCAGGCCCCAGAAGAGCAGCGCCACGCCGGCGAGAAAGCCAAAGTCACCGACGCGGTTGACGATGAACGCTTTCATGCCGGCGCGCGCGTTGGCCGGCTCGCGATACCAGAAGCCGATGAGCAGATAGCTGCACAGGCCGACCCCTTCCCAGCCGATGAAGAGCGTTAGGAAGCTGTCGCCGAGGACCAGGAGCAGCATCGAGAAGACGAACAGGTTTAGATAGGCGAAGTAGCGCCAGTAGGACGGATCGTCGGCCATGTAGCCGGCGGAGTAGGCGTGGATGAGCGCGCCGACGACGGTGATGACGAGGATCATGATGGTGCTGAGCGGATCGAGCGCCAGGGCGAAGTCGACGTGCACGCGCCCGAGCGAGATCATGGTGAAGAGGCGATCGACGATCTGACGATCGTGCTCCGGCCTGGCGGCGAGCGTGACGGCGGCGGCGATGGCGAGCGCGGCGGCGGCGAGCATGACCCCGACGGCGACGACGGTGATGACGCGTCGGCCGAAGCGTCGCTCGAGCGGCGCACCGACGATGCCGTTGATGGCGGCACCGACGAGCGGGAGGAGGACGATGTAGCGCAGCCAGCCCACGTCAGTCCTTGAGCGTCGACACGTCGTTGGCGTCGATGGAGTGGAAGTGGCGGAAGATGGCCAGCACGATGGCGAGCGCGATGGCCGCCTCAGCCGCGGCGAGAACGATGATGAAGAGCGCGAAGACCATGCCGGTGACCGCGCCTTCGACGTAGTGCGAAAAGGCGACGAAGTTGAGCGCGGCGGCGTTGAGGATCAGCTCGACGCCCATGAGGATGGCGACGGCGTTGCGGCGCGTGGCGACGGTGAGGAGCCCGAGGCCGAAGAGAATCGCCGAGACGACGAGGAAGTGGGAGAGGCCGATGATCATCGGACCCCCTTCTCCTTCGCGGCGCGCCGCGCGATGACCATGGCGCCGACGAGCGCCATGAGTAGGACCAGCGACACGAACTCGAACGGCAGGAGGAGCTCCTGCAAGAACGCCTCGCCGAGGCGCGCGGTCGTCGGTGCCGGCACCGCCTCGGTGAGCGGCCACGGCGTGCGCAGCGCCACGCGCACGCACAGCGCCATGACGGCTACAGCCGGCGGCGCGCCGACGATGAGGCCGCTCGAGACGTTGGAGATGCGCACCTCGCCGATGCGATTGGTGAGCAGCACGGCGAAGAGGATGAGGACGAGAATGCCGCCGATATAGATGAGCAGCTGCGCCACGCCGAGGAAATCGGCGCCGAGGAACAGGTACAGCCCGGCGACGCCGGCGAGCGTGCCGAGGAGCGCGAAGGCCGAGTAGAGGATGTTGCGTGCGAGCGCGACGCCGGCCGCCGAGATCACGGTCACGCCGGCGAGGAGATAGAAGAAGAATGCGCCTGGATTGAACGCGCTCATCGGTGGCGCCTCAAGGTGGCGGCCGAGGCGTGGGCGGCCGCGTCGACGGGGGCGACGCCGCGGCGGAGCTGGACGATGAGGTTGGTATCGCGCGTGGCGCGCGCGCCGCCGGGCTCGCATTTGTCGAGCGCGCGATCGGCGCCGCTGACGATGGCGTCGGCGTAGGCGCGGCAGGTGGGCCAGCCGCACTTCTCGCAATCGGTGCGTGCCAGCGCTTCGGCGACGAGTAGCTGGGCGACGGCGGCCGGCTCGTCGGCGGCGGCACGCGCGGCCGCGACCTGGGTGGCCAGCGCTTCGGCGCGCGCCTGCACGAGCTCCGAGCGCGTCAGGTCGGCGAGGCTGCCGCCCGCCTTTTGCGCCTGCGACCAGCGGAACGCGACCGGGTTGACCGACTGCGCCGTGCGCCGCACCTCGCGGGCGATGAGCCCGCGCCGCGACGTCGGCGGCACCAGCCCCTTCGTCGGCTTGTACGGCACCACCGGATCGCCGCTCTGCACGAAGCGGAACGTCAGCGACGAGAACTCGCTGGTTGCGCCCTCGAACTCGCGCGTCATGCGGATGCACTTGGTCTCTTCGAGGTCGCCGGGTGCGACCGCCGGAATGGGGCACGACTCGACGCAGATGCCACAGTACATGCACTTGCCCATGTCGATGTCGAAGCGGGTCATGACGCGCTGGTCGCCGACCTTCTCGATGTCGATGGCGATGACGTTGATGGGGCAGTCGCGCTCGCACGCCTTGCACGCGGTGCAGATGTCCATGTCGACTTCGAGGAAGCCGCGGTAGCGCTCGGGCAAGGAGTCGACGACGGCGACGTCGGTGCGATCGGGATACTGCACCGTCGTCGGCCGGCGGAAATACTGCGCCATGGTCACGGCCATGCCCTCGGCGGTGGTGCGCACGCCGGCGACGATGGCGCCGAAGTAGGAGCGCCGCCTCACGAGTTGACCCGGCCGAGCGCGTCGTTGAGGACGAGGTCCTGATAGCGGCGCGCGTTGTAGCGCACGCGCGACAAGAACCAGCCGCCGAAGCCGACGCCGAAAATAGCGAAGCCGGCGATCGACACGATGGTCTGCGCCAGTGGCGGAACCAGCCACAGCCACGCCAGCTCACCGACGAAGCAGATGAAGGCGAAGGGGATGAAGTACTTCCAGCACAGGTTCATCATCTGATCGACGCGGAAGCGCGGCAGCGTCCAGCGGATCCAGATGACGACGAAGACGATGCTCAGATCCTTGGCGATGAAGAGGGCGAACCCGGCCAGATCGATCCACCAGTGACGCTCGAGCAGCGCCGCGTCGACCAACGGGATGCGCCAGCCGCCGAGGAAGAGCATGGTGCCGACC
This sequence comes from Myxococcales bacterium, assembly GCA_028287105.1. GTDB lineage: Bacteria > Myxococcota_A > Polyangia > Palsa-1104 > Palsa-1104 > JAQBQH01. The sequence continues at coordinate 82,533 of JAQBQH010000266.1, read as the reverse complement.
GCGCCGATGACCGCGATGTTGACCCATTCGACGAGCGGAAAGAGCGAGAAGCGGAAGCCCGAGTATTCGGTGTTGTAGCCCGACACCAGCTCCGATTCGGCCTCGGGCAGATCGAACGGCGTGCGGTTGCCTTCGGCGAGCGCCGAGCCGAACCAGATGAAGAAGGCGACGAGCGTGAACGGATCGTGGAACAGGTACCACTGCCACGGCCAGCCGCCTTGCGACGCGACGATTGATTGGGTCGAGAGCGAGCCGGCCAGCGTGGCGACGGTGAGCAGCGCCACCGACGCGGGGAGCTCGTAGCTGATGATCTGCGCCGCCGAGCGCATGCCGCCGAGCAGCGACCACTTCGAGTTCGAAGACCAGCCGCCCATGATGATCGACACCACGACGAGCGGCGTCACCGAGAGCAGGAAGAGGAGCCCGATGTCGAGATCGCTGACGATGAGATAGCGGGAGAACGGCAGCACCACGAAGGTGAGGAAGAGCCCGAGGAAGGCGAGGTAGGGCGCCGCGCGGAAGAGGTGCGGGTCGGCCTCGGTCGGGATGATGTCTTCCTTCATGAGCAGCTTGAGGCCGTCGGCGAGCCACTGCAGCCAGCCGTTGGGGCCGACGCGGTTGGGGCCGAGGCGCGAGCCCATGTAGCCGGAGACCTTGCGCTCCCAGACGACGATGAGCCCGGCGATGACCGGCAGCGGCCCGGCGACGATGGCGGCGGCCATGAGGAGCGCGGCGGCCCACCACAGCCACGCGGGGCCGGGCAGGTGCGCGGCCCAGCCGTTGGCGAGGTGCTGCAGGCTGTGCGGGAACAGATCGACGGCGAACCGCGTGCGCGGATCCGAGGACCAGCGCTGCTCCGATTGCACGACGGTGATCGTGGACTGCGCGGCGAGGTGGCGGCCGCCGAGCGCCCGCTCGACGCTGGCGTCGACGTCGGCGACGACGCGGCCTGCCGCCACCGCGCGCGCCGGCAGCGTGACGCCGAGGGCGTCGATGAGGACGCTCGTCGGCGCGCCGACGTCGAAGATCGGCGAAGACGCTTCGACGAGCATGCGCTCGCCGCGCTGCAGCCTGGTCGGCCGCGCGTCGCGGATGGCCGCGGTCTCGCCGTCGCCCGCGCCGCAGCCAGCGACGAGCACTATGGCCAGGAGCGCCCTCAGCGGTCGATCTCCGGCGCCACCACGTCGAGCGACGCGATGAGCGCCACCAGGTCGGCCACCATGAGCCCGCGCGACTTCTCGCGAATGATCCCCATGGCGTCGAAGCTGCCGGTGCGGAAGCGCGCGCGATAGGCGTTGGTGCCGCCGTCGCCGACGACGTAGCAGCTCATGTCGCCGCGCGCCGCCTCGACGCGCACCATGGCGTCGCCCTTGGGCTTGAGCTTCTTCGGCTGCTTCCAGAACTCCTTGTCGGTGCCGTCGATCTGCGCCAGGCACTGACGGATCATCGTCACCGACTGGCGCCACTCCTGCGCGCGCACCCAGTAGCGGTCCCACGCGTCACCGACGCTGCCGACGAGGCCGCGGCCGACGGGAACGTCGAACTTCAGTTTGGGATAAATCGAGTAGGGGACGTCGCGGCGCACGTCGAAGTCGACGCCCGAGGCGCGCAGGTTGGGGCCGACCAGCCCGTAGCTCATCGCTTCGTCGGCGCTGATGACCGCCAGGTTGGCGAGGCGGCGCACGAAGAGCTCGTTGTTCGTGATCAGCCGATCGAACTCCGCCATCACCGGCTCGAAGTGATCGCACCAGCGCAGCACCTTGTCGCGCCAACCGGCCGGCATGTCCCAACCGACGCCGCCGATGCGGTGATAATTGTACGTGAGCCGCGCGCCGCACAGCATCTCGAGCAGCTCGTTGACGTACTCGCGCTCGCGCAAGATGTACGTGAACGGCGTGATGGCGCCGATGTCCATCGCCGTCGCGCCGAGCGCGATGCAGTGCGACGAGATCCGGTTGAGCTCGTCGCTGATGACGCGCAGATATTCGGCGCGCTCGGGCACCTCGAGATCGGCCAGCTTCTCCACCGCCATCGCCCACACGTGATTGGCGGGCATCGCGCAGACGTAGTCGACGCGATCGGTGTACGGCATGAAGCCTTCGTAGGTGCACTTCTCCGCGATGTGCTCGATGGCGCGATGCAAAAAGCCGACGTCGGGGATCGCCTCGTGCATCACTTCGCCGTCGGTGCGGATGATGAAGCGGATGACGCCGTGCGTGGACGGGTGCTGCGGACCCATGTTGAGGGTCATCTCTTCGCCCGAGGCTTCGTACGCGAGGATGAGCTCGCTCACGGCTTCTTGTCCTTGTCCCAGATGGGCAGGAGCTCGAGCGTGTTGGCGCGGGTCGTCGGCATGCCGCGATAGGCGGAGGCTTCCACGTAATCCTTCCGCATGGGATGCCCGGGCCAGTCGTCCGGCATCAAGATGCGGCGCAGATCGGGGTGGTCCAGGAAAGCGACGCCGAGCAGATCGAACTGCTCGCGCTCGTGCCAGTTGGCGGCCTTCCAGATGGTCGCCACCGACGCGACTTCCGCTTTGTCGCGCGGCAGATCGATCTTCACGACGCAGCCGTGGCGCAGGCGATAGGACCAGAAGTGATAGACGACCTCGAGCCGCTCCTGCTTGATCCAGTCGACCGCGGTCAGGTTCTGCAGGAACTGGAAGTCGAGCGCCGGGTCGTCGCGCAAAAAGAGCGCGACCTCGCGCCAGCTCGCCGCTCGCACGCGGAAAAACGGGTCCTTGGTCCCGTCGAGGGTAAGCTCGTAGGCGGCATCGCCGTGCGCGCGCACGACGGTGTCGAAGATGGCGGCCGCGTCCATCTAGGGTGCCTCGTCGAGCGTGTCCCGGCGCGTGGCCTTGATCCACTCGAGGTCGCCGTGCCGCCAGACATAGGCGAGCCCCAGCGCCAGGATGGCCACGAACAGCAACAGCTCGACGAACGCGAAGCCGCCCTGGCCGCGCAGCACCCAGCGGCGGAAGACGACGGCGACCGGGTAGGTGAAGGCGACCTCGACGTCGAACACGAGGAACACCAGCGCCACGATGTAGAAGCGCGGGTTGAAGTTGAACCACGCCGACTGCACCGCCACTTCACCGCATTCGTAGACGGCCAGCTTCTGCGGATTTGGGACGCGCGGGCGCACGAGCCACCCGAGGCCGAGCATCACCAGCGGTACGGAGAGCCCGACCACCACGAAGAAGAAGATGCTGGCGAGCTCGAACTGCATGACCGTTTCGCATAACGCGAACGGCGAAAATAATCAAGGCCTGCCGATGTTTGGCAGAATTGCTGCAGCGCGTCGCGGAGTTACCTAGAGCTTGCGCAGCTCGAAGCGCCCGTTGACCAGCTCCTCGCGGCCCCACGGGAAGGCGACCTTGTCGACCGCCGACGCCGTTGTCGCGGCCAAATCGGGACGAAAGCCCGGCTCGCGGCGCACCAGCGCGACCGTGAACGCGTCCTTGATGCCGACGCGCTTCAGCTCGTGCATGGCGATGCGAAAGGTGTCGCCGGTGCGCGAGAGATCGTCGACGAGCGCGACCGTGCGATCCGCCAGATCACGCGTGGGCGGCACGATGACGCGCGTGACGCCGCCGCGCTTGGCCAGGCGGATGGGAAAGTACTCTTTGTTGAGCATGAAGCTCAGCGTGGCGCCGACGATTGAGCCGCCGCGCGCGATGCCAACGACCGCATCGACCGGGCCGCGGGCATACACCGCCTGCGCGAGCTGCTTGCACAGCTCGCCGAACTCCTGCCACGTAATGTCACGACGCGGACCGTCGCCGGGAATGACGCACCTCCTCCCCTATCGTACTGCGATCGCGGGGTTTGGTGCTACTTCTTCCCTTTCTTCTTCTTGCCTTTGGAGCTGCCGCTGTCGGCGCCCAGGAGGTCGTCCATGCCGCCGGATGCGCCTCCGCCGGCCGGCGACGTGGCCGGTGACGAGCTGGTCGTCGACGGGGTCGCCGTGGCGGGTGGGGGCGAGCCCGCGGGGGCAGTGCCGGCGCCCGGCGTGGCTCCCGGCGCGTTGGGATCGCTCGGCGGTGCCGGCGCGAGCTCCGCGAGCTGCACCGCGTACTCGGCCGGGATCGAGCGGTCGAGCAGCTCGGCGCGGCCGAGCTTGGGATACTTCGCCAGCATCTGGCGCTTGATGTCCGCCGCGTCGTTCTTCGAGACCTTCGCGGGCGCGCCCTGCTTGACCTTGCCGGCGACGATGTCGTGGAAGGTCTTCAAGTAGGTCAGCGTCTCGTCGAGCAGCTCGGGGCCGCCGGCTGCGCCGTGACCGGGATAGACCAGCTTCGGCTCGAGCGCCTTGAGCTCGGCGATGCGGTCCTGCCACACCTTGGAGCGGCCCCACGTGAGGTCGAGGTGCTCCTTGCCGGCGACGACGTCACCGGTGATGAGCTCGCCGGTCTTCGAGATGAACACGGCCAGCGACGCCTCTGCCGCGGCAGGCCCGAGCGGGAGCAGCTCGACCTCGACGCCGCCGATCAAGTCGTGCGCGCGCTCTTCGATGGCCGGCGACGGCGCCTCGACGTGGCCGGGTACGTCGTCGGGGTTCTTGCGATGAAACGGGCCGAGCCGCTGATCGCCGTGATTCTGGATCTCGGTGGCGATGGCCGGCGTGGTGTACGCCGGCACGTCGGGAATCTTCATCGTCGCGAGGCCTCCGAAGCGCACCGGATCGGCCTCGGTGATGTAGATGCGGTAGGGGCGGATCATCTGCTTCCGCATCTTCTTGGCTTCGGACGTCGAGACCGGCACGTCGACGACGATGGGGCCCGCCTGCGTGTCGAACCAGTAGACGTTGGCGTGTCCGCCGGCGCCTCCCTGCGTATAGGCGTGGACCACTCCGCCCGTCGACGACTTGGGCTTGATCAGCCCGAGCTCCGTCATCGGGCCGCAGCCCAGTCCTGCACCCATGAGCGATACGGCGGCGACGATCGGCAGCGTGCGCATGCGGGCACATTACCGCCCGGGTTTCACCGACGTCAACTTCAGTCCGCCGCGTACGACTGTGGGCAGCGGCCCGGGCGCCGGGCGGGCGCCGCGCTCAGCGCTTGGGCGGCCGCCAGCGGTCGTCGCTGGCCGCCTGCTCGCGCCGGTCTCGTTTGCGCGTCTCCTGCTTGTCGTCCGCCTGGCGCTGCGACTCGACCGCCTCGCGCGCGCGCAGCGCCTGCTCGACCTGCTTCTGCGCCTCGGCGAGGGCTTGCGTGGCCTCGCGGAGCCCCCGCGCCGTCGCCGCGACCCGTTCGCCGGCGCTGTCGAGCTGCGCCCGGAGCTCGGCGCGATGGGCCTCGTGTCGCCCCAGCTTGCCGGCGGTCCGCGCCGCCGCTCCGGGCCCCCTGCGCGTCCGTTCCGCCAGCTCCGCCTGAGCCGCAACCGCTTGATCCCGCAGCGCTCGCGCCCGGTCGACGGAGTCTCGGGCGCGCTCGAGGCCGCGCATCGCCTCCTGCTCCTCGGCGTGACGGAGCCGGACGAGCGCGTCGGTGGTGGCCCGGGGCGGCACAGCTCATAATAACCCGCCGCAGCATGCTATGCTTGGCCGGCTGTGGATCGCGCCGTCCTCGAAACCTCCAGCGATCGCTACGTGATCGTGGAGTACCTCGCCGAAGGCGGCATGGGTGCGATCTATCTAGGGAAAAAGCTTGGCGTAGGCGGCTTCGAAAAAGAGGTCGTCCTCAAGCAGCTGCTGCCCGAGTTCACGCAGGAGCCCAAGTTCATCGACCTGTTCCTGCGCGAGGCGCGGCTCTCGGCCTCGCTCGAACACGCGAACATCGTCCACACCATCGATCTGGTGAACGCGGGCGACGACTACTTCATGGTCATGGAGTACGTCAAAGGCGCCGACCTGCGGACGATGCTCAAGCGGGTGCGACGCAAGCACAAGCGCTTCTCGCCGCAAGCGGGTGTGTTCATCGGCCACGAAATTCTCGAGGCGCTCGGGTACGCCCATCAGAAGAGCGCGCATGACGGGCGGCCGCTCAACCTCATCCACCGCGACATCTCGCCGTCGAACATCCTTCTGAGCGGCGCGGGCGAGGTCAAGCTCACCGACTTCGGCATCGCCAAGGCGTCGACGCATCGTTCGGTCTTCTACAAGGTCAAAGGCAAGGTCGGGTACATGTCGCCCGAGCAGGCGCGCGGCGAGCCCGTCGACGCGCGCAGCGACCTCTTTTCGCTTGGGGTCGTGCTGTATGAGGTGCTGGTCGGCGAGCGGCTCTTCGTCGGCGACATCATGTCGTCGGCGTCGCAGATCTACGCCCAGCCGATCAAGGCGCCGTCGAACAAGCGACCCGAGATTCCGGCCGATCTCGACGCGGTGATTTTGAAGTCGCTGTCGCTCGACCCGTCAGGTCGCTTTCAGAGCGCCGAGGAGTTTCAAGAGGCGCTGTCGCGGGTGGCAACGCGGCACCGGCTCATCATCGGCGCCAGCGAAATGTCTGGGCACTTGAAGCAGATCGCCGGCGAGGACGCCGCGATGTGGCTCAAGCTCGAGATGATCGGCAACGAGCGCGGCGAGCCGACGCAGGCGCACGGCACGGCGGTGCTGTCGTCGGCGGAGGACGACGAGGGCGTGGGCCGGCCGCAGTTCGACGTCTCCGACGACGACGAGGAAGGCGACGAGGACAGCGACGTCGACGATCTGTTGCGGGCGCGCAACCGTCCGCCGAGCCTGCCGACGGGCGAGCTGACGTCGGTGATCGCGGTCCGCAAGAAGTCGGGCGCCAGCGATCTGCTCGCCAAGCTCAAGGACCCCGACGCCACGCGCGACGGCACCGGCCGCGAGCATTCGAGAGAGAGCGGCCGCGAGCATTCGAGAGAGAGCGGCCGCGAGCATTCGCGAGAGACCTCCCGCGACCGAGACGGCGGCCGCGAGCATTCGCGAGAGAGCGGCCGCGAGCATTCGCGAGAGAGCGGCCGCGAGCATTCGCGAGAGACCTCCCGCGACCGAGACGGCGGCCGCGATCATTCGCGAGACGGCGGGCGCGATCCCGCGCCGCGCTGGATGCCGACCGGGGCCGACGAGCCGCCGCTGCCGCCGCTGCAGGCGAAGCGCTCCGAGCCGATCCCGGCCGCCTCGACGTCGGCACCGCGGCGCGTGTCGACGAGCAAGTCGGCTTCGTCGTCGCAGAAGGCCGAGTTCGGAAACGAGGAGTCGCGCGCGCAGACCAAGGTTCGCGATCCGTCGCCGCGCATGGTGCTGCCGCCGCCGCGCACTCCGTTGTCGTCGCCGCGCAATGCGGGAACGGCTCCGGGCGACGAGACCCTCGTGCATCAGCCGTCGCAGGCCGGATTCGCGCGTCCGCACGCCGGCGACGGATCCCCGCAGATGCAAAATCCGCTCGGCGGCTCGCCGCTCGTGGCTAGCACGCATCCGTCCAATGCCGCTGCGGCGCGCCGCCTGCCCACGTCGGGGATTCGCCAGCGCCCGCGAGGCGACACGTTCAACGGCACCGGCTACATCCGCCGTCCCCGCCGCATCATCGGCATCATGATCGTTCTCTTGCTGATCGGCATCGGCGTCGCGCTCGGCGTCGCCTTCTCGGGCCCGGAGCTCGAAGTCGTCGACCCCAGCCTCGCCCCGGCACCGACCCCGCCGCCAGCCTCGACGGCGCCGGCTGCAGGGTCGCCGTCACCGACGGTGCCCGCTGCGCCGCGTCAGACGCCCGCACCCGCGGAGCTTCCGGGTCCGCCCTCGGCCGCGCCGACCACTCCGTAGGAAAAGACGCACAACTCTGGTTTGACCGTCCCGACCGTGCGCGTTAGAATCGCACGACCCCGATAGATGGCTCCTCCGCGCGACACCAACGTCACCAGTGTTCTCGATGAAGCGCCTGCCTTTACACGGCAGCGCCCCGGGGGCACGTTCCTCGTCATCAAAGGCCCCGATCGCGGCGAGCAGGTGGCGCTGTCGAACAAGCCGGTGACATTCGGCTCGGCACCCGCCTGTGACCTGGTTCTGTCGGACAAGACAGTGTCTCGTCGTCACGCCATGGCGCTGCTCGAGGGCAGCGAGGTGCTGGTGCGGGATCTCGGATCCACCAACGGGAGCTTCATCCAGGGCTCGCGCTTCAAAGAGATCACCGTCGGATTCGGCGCCGAGATCAAGCTCGGGCGCACCGTCATCAAATTCCTCCCGGAAGAAGAAGCCGTCGAGCCGGCCGAAGCCGAGACCGATACGTTCGGACAGCTCGTCGGGCGCGACGTCAAGATGCGCCGGCTGTTCGCGCTCATGTCGGACATCTCGCCGAACGATGCCACCGTCCTCATCGAAGGCGAGACCGGCACCGGCAAAGAGCTGATCGCCGAAGAGATCCACAATCACTCGAAGCGCGACAAAGGCCCGTTCGTGGTGTTCGACTGCGGCGCCGTACCGCGCGAGCTGATCGAGTCGGCGCTCTTCGGACACGTCAAAGGCTCGTTCACTGGCGCCGTGCAGGATCGCAAGGGCGCGTTCGCCGAAGCCAACGGCGGCACCATCTTCCTCGACGAGATCGGCGAGCTGCCGATCGACATGCAGCCGTCGCTGTTGCGCGCGCTCGACAAGCGGGCCGTGCGCAAGGTCGGCGCCAATCAGTACGAGAAGGTCGACGTGCGCGTCGTCGCCGCCACCAACCGCGATCTGCGCGAGGAAGTCGCCAAGAAATCGTTCCGCGAGGATCTCTACTACCGCCTCGCCGTCATTCGCGTGCACCTGCCGCCGCTGCGCGAGCGCGGCTTCGACATCCAGCTGCTCGTCGAGCACTTCATCAAGACGTTCGGTGGTACGCGCGGCCTGCGCATCACGCCGGAGGACATGCAGCGGCTCAAGGCCTACGCCTGGCCGGGCAACGTCCGCGAGCTGCGCAACGTCATCGAGCGCGCGTGCGTGTTGTCCAAGGGCGACACGCTCAACCTCGACGACGTCCTCGGTGGCGAAGGCGCGACGCAGCCCGCGCTCGGCATCCGCACCGACCTGCCGTTCAAGGAAGCCAAGGGGCAGCTGGTCGAGCTGTTCGAGCGCGAATACATCGTCGACCTCATGAAGCGGCACAAGATGAACCTCTCGGCCGCGGCGCGCGAAGCGCAGATCGATCGCAAGCATTTGCGTGAGCTGATTCGAAAGTACGGATTGGATCCGCGCGGTGATCTGACGCGCGAAGAGAGCTGAGCGCGGCTACTTCTTGGCGCCGGCCTTCTTGTCGGCCTCGGCCGGTGCATTCAGCTTCTTGATCACGCGCTCCGCCAGCTCGCGACCCCACTTCTCGCCGACGACCATCGACTCCTGGGTGATCTTCGGCAGCACCGAGACGAACTTCTTCCCGGTCGGTGACTCGTAGAAGTGGATGAGCTCTTTGATGTCGTCCGGCGCCAGGTTGCGATCGTAGACCGGGACGATGAGGTCGATCAGCTCCTCGGTACGGACTTCCTTCATGAAGTCGCCCCAGAACTTATCGGGCACGTTCGGCATCGCCTTCTTCATGCTGCCGATCATCTGACTCATCACCTGCGTGCCGAGCTCTCCCGAGCCGGTGATCTTGAGCAGCTTGCGGATGTCCTTCTGCTTCTGCGTCTCTTCGGCACGCACCGCGCCAGACAGCATGCAAATGACGCCGATCGCCGCCAGTACCTTCCCCATTGAATCTCCTTGTCAGTATTTTACGTATACGCGCGTGGAGTTGTTGCCTTGCGCAACTTCCTGCTCCACCTCGTGCATTTCGTCGGTTCGTGGCGAGTACAACCCGATCTTGTGCGGTCCCGCGGTGACGCTGATCCGCTCTTCGTTCGGACAGCTGCGGCCGCTGTCTTCGCCGTCGACGTAGAGACGCACTTCGCCGCGCGTCTTGCACCGCACCTTGAGCCCCTCGCCGCCGGCGACACTCGGCGGTAGCTTCGCCGCCTCCAAGGTCAGCTCGAGCCGCCCACCGGGCGTCACCGTGACCTCGCGCTTGACCAGCTTCTGCCCCTCGCCCGCGATCACCAGCTTGTGTGCCCCGGCCGCGACGCTCAGCTGCGCCGGCGTCGTGCCCCGCGGCTCTCCGTCCACGAACAGCGCCGCCCCCGCCGGCGTCGTCACCACTTCGAACGTCCCCTCCGGGGACGCGGCCGCGGAGCGCGCCATACCGGCCGCTGCGGTGGTCGGCGCTGCGGTGGTCGGTGCTGCGGACGGTGGCGCCGCGGTCGGCGCGGCTGGCGCCGCTGCCTGCGTGCGTCGCTGCCCCGTCGTCATAGCGGCTGCCGCGGCAGGTTGCGCCGCCTTCGCCGCGATTGCGACCGGGCTGCCGAGGTCCTGCGGGACGGCGGCGAGTTGCGCCAGATCCTCACTCGCGCGCGCCAAATCAACCGACAACGCGGCGACCACCGGCGTTGTGCTCTTGGCCGCGGTGCTATCGCCCGTCTGGCGGTCCCCATTACCCAGCCCCGCCCAGATGGCGAGCCCGCTGGCGGCCACTAGCAGTACGACGACACCAAGCACCGCACGGCTGGTCCCCGAACGCGGCCGCAGCGGCGCGGACGGCACCGACGAGCGCGCCGGCGGCTCGACCGGCTCCGGCCGCTCGTTCGACGGCGGCGCGAACACGGGCACCGGTGAGGGGGCGGGCGGGGGCGCCATGGCGGGCGGTGTCCACGACGCCTCGGGCGCGCTCGGCGCCGGCGCTGCCATGTGCCCGTTCGTCGCGGCAACCGACGGTTCCGACCCAGGTTGCGAGTCCGAGGACCCGCCGCGTGCGTGCGCGCCGGCAACCGCAGTTTCCGGTGGCTTCGCCGGCTCGTCGACGGACGGCGTCGTTGTCCGGATCGTCGCGAGACTTTCCCGCGACCCCGCAAGCTCCTGTGCGTCGCTCTTGGCGAACCGATTGGTCTCGGCATCGTCGGGATGGACCGTCGCCATTCCCTTTTCGGTCGGCTTGCCGGGCAGCTCGATCAGCTCGATCGGAACGAGCGCCTGGTCCTCGGGCCCGATGCCGGCGAGCGTGTTGTAGTGCGGCGGCGCCGATATCGTCGGTGCAGCCGGCGGCTTCGCGGTCGGCGGCGACCATGCACGCGGCGGAGACGTCGACGGAATCGGAGGCGGCGTCGTCGCGATCGGCGTCGACAATCCGCTCACTGCCGGCGGCAGCACCACGGCCGCGAACGCGCCCGTCCGCTTCTCTCGTGGCATCGCGAGGCGTCGAACCACCGCGGACAGGTCGTTCCGCGCCCGCTCCGCGCGCGCTCCCAAGATCGCGAGAATCGCAGCGCGCATCTCTGCGACCGACGCGAAGCGCCGTTCCCGATCGGGCTGCAGCGCCCGCGTCACGATCTCCTGAAGCCGCCCGTCAGCCGGCGGCGGCGGCGGCGGCCCATTCTCGATGGCGCGCCGGAGCTCGTCGGCGCGGTCGCTAAGGAAAACGCGCGAACCCCCGAGCAGCTCGTGCAGCACGACACCGAGCGAAAACACGTCCGCGCGCGCATCGATCCCCTGGCCGCGCCACGTCTCGGGCGCGAGGTACGAGAGCGTCGGCGTCAATGCATCGTCTGCGCTCCACCCCTCCCGCACGAATGCCGCCAGGAGCCCGACGTCGATCAGCTTGACGTCACCCTCATAGGTCACCATCACCGACGGCGCCGTCAGTCCGAGATGGAGTACCCCGCCGGGCAGAATGTTGGTCTTACCGTGCGCGTACTCGAGCGCCTCGGCGACGTCGACCGCGATGGTCATGGCGGCGTCGGCCGCGAGCGCCTCGCCGCGATGCTGCAGAAGGTCCAGCAGCCGTCGCAGGTCCAGGCCGCGGACGAGATCGGCCACAATGTAGTAGTGCGCCCCCTGCGCGTTCACCTCGTGCACGCGAACGATCTGCGGGTGCTCGAGAGCAGCGAACGCCGACGCAGCTTGCACGAAACGGGCGACGAAGGCCTCGTCTTCACTCAGGTGAGGATGCAGCCGCTTGACCGCGAACTGCTTCTCGAAGCCCGCGACACCATAGATTTTTGCGCGGTACGTTTCGCCAATGGGCCCAGTGCCCAACTGCTCGATGCAGTTGTACCGCCCGAGGTAGAACGTGCGCTTGCCCGGGTCCATCGCCGGAACGAGGCTATCACGACAGAACGCCGATTTGCTCACCGCCGAGAATTACGGCTATTCTGGAATCGTGCAGTTGCCCCAGGACATCGAGCTCCTGCGCACGCAGACGCGGCGTCTGGTCGATCGCGACCTGCGGCCGCGCACGCTCGAGATCGAACGAGAGCGCAAGATCCCGGAAGAGCTCGTCGCGACCCTACGCGAGCTCGGCTACTTCGGGATTACCATTCCCGAACGCTACGGCGGCCTCGGACTCTCGACGCTGGCGCACGCCGTCCTGCAAGAAGAGCTCGGCCGCGCCCACGCCGCCTTCAACATGCTCATCTCCGGGAACAACGGGATCGGCGTGATGGGTCTCGTCCTCGCTGGCAGCGAGGAACAAAAAGAGCGCTGGCTGCCCCGGCTCGCCTCTGGCGAATGGATCGCCGCCTTCGCGCTCACCGAGCCGAACGCCGGCTCCGACGCGCAAGCGATCGAGGCGCGCGCCGTCCGCGACGGGGACCGGTTCATCCTCAACGGAACCAAGCACTACATCTCGCGCGGCGACATCGCCGACCTGGTCACGGTCTTCGCAGTCACCGACCCGGCCACCCGCGCGCGAGGCGGCATCACCGCGTTCGTGGTCGAAAGGGGCACACCCGGTTTCCGGGTCGCTCGCATCCAGGACTCGATGGGTTCGGACGTCATCAAGCAAGCCGAGCTCGTCTTCGAGGACTGTCCAGTCCCGGCCGGCAACGTTGTCGGTGAGATCGGCCAGGGTTTCGCCACCGCGATGCGCATTCTGGATCTCGGCCGCCTCTCTCTCGCCGCTCGCTGCCTCGGCACCATGGAGGAGCTGTTGTCGGTCTCGGTCGCGCATGCCAAGAACCGCGTCCAGTTCAAAAAGCCGATTGCGGAACAGCCCGCGATCCAGCACATGCTGGCAGACACAGCTACGGATATCGCAATGTTACGGCCTGCGCTCTACACGGCTGCAAGCCGCCGGGATGCTGGCGAGACGGTGACGCAAGACGCGGCCATGCTTAAATTGTACGCATCGGAGGCGCTCGGACGCGCCGCCGATCGAGCGGTCCAGATCCACGGTGGGATGGGATTCATGCGGGATTGCGTCGTGGAGGGGATCTACCGCGAGGCACGCATGATGAGGATCGTGGAGGGCACCAGCGAGATTCAGCGCATGCTGATCGCGCGGGGGGTCCTGGAAGGACAGCGTTGAGGTCGAAGAAAGAAGACGACGACTCGTACCTCGGCCGCTTTGCGCGGCTGCTGAAAAGGCCGGGAGTGCGCCTGCGCCGGTTCGACGCGGCTGTCCGCCACGACCTTTATGGCGCGCAGCATGCGCTCTCGTATGTCCGCCACCTCGCTCGCGGCAATCGCATTCAGCGCAAGGCTTTCTTCGATACCGTCGACGAATCGCGTCCACCGGTCCTGCTCATCCACGGTTACCTCGGAACGCGCGGCTCGATGTACATCCTCGAGCGACGGCTGAATGACGACGGCCTATGCGTCTTCTCCTTCAACCTCGGCTCGCTCAACGTCAGAGACATCCGCACGTCGGCCTTTCTCATCCATCGCAAGATCGAGTCGATTCTTGCGCAGACCTCGGTCAAGAAGATCGACATCGTCGGCCACTCGATGGGTGGCCTCATCGGCCTGTACTACGTCAAGAAACTGGGCGGGCACGAGCGCGTCCGCAAGCTCGTCATGATGGGCACCCCGCAGAAGGGGACCTGGTCGGCTCTGCTCGGCGTCGCCACCATGGGTCTGGTCTCGTCGAGCGCGTGGCAGCTGCTACCGGGGAGTCGCTTCCTCAAGGAGCTGGCGGCCGGCTCGTTACCCGATCAAGTCCAGTATTTCACGATCGCAGCGGAGCGCGACTGGGTCTGTCCGGTCGGTTCGACGCCGCTGGACGGCGCCGAGTCGTTGACGGTCCCGCTCGGCCACTCGTCCCTGGTCATGAGCGAGGACGTCTACCGGCACGTGCTCTACGCGTTGAAGAAGTAACCTTCTCCCCGTAACGGAATTACCCATCCTACGGGTCGTGGCATGGCCGTTGCTCAACCACACTCAAAGATGAGCTACCGTCGGGAGAACAATGAGCGTCGTTGTGCCTTTTGCGGCCGTCCTCGTGGTGAGGTCCGCAAGCTGGTCGCCGGCCCCAATGTCTATATTTGCGATCGGTGCGTTTCGGTCTGCCGGCAGCTGCTGACGGACGACCGTCGCGTGCGGACGAGCGCGGTACCAGAACCCTCCTCCAGCGGGCCGCAGAAGCCGAAAGACATCAAGGAGCGGCTTGACGAGTGGGTCATCGGCCAGGACCGCGCCAAAAGGATGCTGGCGGTGGCCGTCTACAACCACTTCAAGCGCGCCCAGCTTCGCAGCCAGATGTCCGACGTCGAAGTGACAAAGGCCAACATCATCCTCATCGGACCGCCGGGGACCGGCAAGACGCACCTTGCCCGCACCCTCGCGCGCCTGCTCGACGTTCCCTTCACCATGGCCGATGCCACGCCCCTCACCCAAGCCGGATACGTCGGCGAAGACGTGGAGTCCTTGATTGCGAAGCTGCTGCGCGCCGCCGACAACGACGTCGAGCGCGCGCAGCGAGGCATCATCTACCTCGACGAGATCGACAAGCTCGCCAAGCGGCCGGGGCACGATCGCGATGTGTCGGGTGAGGGAGTGCAGCAGGGCCTCCTCAAGATCGTCGAGGGGAAGAAGATCGTCGTCCGCATGGGCGCCGACAAGAACGGCATGGGCGGCGAGCCAATCGAGATCGACACGTCGAATATCTTGTTCATCGGCGGCGGAGCCTTCGAGGGACTGAGCCGAAGCATCGAAGAGCGTCGATCCAACAAACGCAGTGGCTTCCTCGGTGCCACCGGGCCGATGGACGACACGGTGCCGCATAACCAGATTCTGCCGGAGGACCTCTACAAATTCGGCCTGCTTCCGGAGTTCGTGGGGCGTTTCCCCGTTCGCGTCGGCCTCTCCGCCCTCGACGAGGAGATGTTGGTTCGCATCATGACCGAGCCCAAGGACGCGGTCTTGAAGCAGTACCAGCGCCTGTTCGAAATGGACGGGGCGACGCTGCAATGCACCCCGGATGGTCTGCTGGCCATCGCTCGCCAGGCGATGGCCCGTAACGCAGGTGCTCGCGGGCTACGAGCCGTGATGGAAGAGCTGCTGCTGGATACGATGTTCGATCTGCCAACGTCGAGAGGCTCACGGTTCGTGATCGATGAGGAATCGGTGACGGACGGCACCCTCAAGCGCGACCAGACGCGCACCGCGGCTTAGTAACCGCTCGCTCGCCTAACGCTTCCACGCTAGCTGCGAAGTTCTCTACCAAGTCCGACGCAGTGCGCCTACCAGGGCGGGTTCGGTCCGCTCAAGGGCGACTGAAGGTTAGCTGTCCGCTGTCACACCGGACCGAATAGGTCGACGTCTCGGTGTCTGCCATCACCTCGGAAGCGGCAAGCAGTTGGGTGCCGCACGAGACCTTCGGGGTGGGTCCGGGGAAGAAGACGGCATGCTCGCCCCGGCCCGTCGGCGAGAAGCCGACCGTCAACGTGGTGCCGTCCCACGCCATCGTCGCGGCCGAGCCATCGACGACTTTTGCGTACGGACGAGCCACCGCGTCCATCATTTCCGGTCGATCCTGCCAGCTGCCGTCGGAGCCGTGCGTGAACAGCCCCCACTGACCCTGCTCCTGCTCCTTCCAAACCCAGAACGCCATCGAAGCGAGCGTCGAGTCGGCTGCGTCGTACGCATGCCGGATCCAATCGAGCGCATGGAGCTGGTCTGGCCCAACGCCGAGCTCCCCGACGAGAAGGGGCGCATCCCACGAGTCGGCTTCGTCGCGAGCGTTCTTGATCGAGTTCGCCAGGGCGGCTTGATACGTGTCGTTCGCCAGTCGCGGGTCGTTGCCGAACACCGCCGTATACACGTGCGGGGCATACACGGATCCACCGACGGGGAACGGCGCGTTCGAAAAGCTTGCCGAATCGAGGAAATTCCGGGTCGTCGGCGGCTCGAACGCGATCAGGTGATCCGGGTCGTAGCGTCTAATCGCCTGAGCCACTTTCGTGTGGAACGAGAGCAACTCCGCGTCCGTAGCAATCGGCTCGTTGAAGATCTCGTAGCCGAGCACCGCCGTGTCACCACGAAAGCGGATCGCGAGTTGCTGCACCATCGACGCGAAGTGGTCTTGAACCTGATTGGCGTCGTTCGTGAAGAAAGCGGTGAACGCGTCGAACACCTGTGCCGACGTGCGTCGATCTCCTAGATCGGTGAGTGGGCCGCCGAGCAGCTTGGTCGGCGCCGGCTCGATCGCCCACAGCGGTGCACCGTCCTCGCCAATCTCTTTCGAGAACGCGTCCTGATGTACGTCGAGGAGGACATAGATTCCGTGCCGTCCGCAGGCAGCCACGACCGCGGCGACAGCGTCGAGAAACAGCGGCGAGTACGCGTCGCGCTGTGGCTCGAAGGCACTCCAGTTGAGCGGCAGGCGCAACAGGTTGAAGCCGAGCGACGCCATCCGTGCCGCATCGCTCTCGTCGAAGGCCGGGATGGTCTCGAGCGGAAGCCGACCGTCGTCGAACGTGACGTCGAACAGGCCGGCGACGCGCGCGTTGACGCCGCGCAGGATGAGCGTGCGCCCGTCGGGTAGGCGAAATTGCCCATGTTCGGTGTCGACCGGCGCGTAATGAGCTCTATCCGACGACGCGCATCCCAGCGCGGACGCAAGCCACGCGATCAAGAACACGGAGAAGCCGAGCCGCATACGGCGCAGAATAGACCAAACGAACAGCCCGCACGAGTGCCAGGCGCGCGCCGCCCACGATCCCCATCGCGCTGCCCGAAGGAGCAGCCGCGCTACTGTCGAACGGTGACGTAGTCCTTCTGGATCAACGCGAGCAGCGTCGTGGCGGTCTCGAGATCTGTGCGCGGGCTGCGATCCAGCACCGCCTGAAACTGGCCGTAATTGATCACCAGCTGCAGTGTGTCGAGCTCCGCCGGTTGCAGCTCCCTCAGAGCCGGCTGCAGTGGATTTGCCAGACCGAGCGGGTCCTCGCGCTGCGGTAGCTCCGGCTCGATTCTTCGGTACTCGTCGAGCTGGCGCATGCCTTCCATCAGCAGCGCTTCCGTCGACTCCTGGATCTCTTCCAGCACCGACTTTTCGTCGGGTGGCTCCAACTCGAACGTTCCCGTCGCCCACGTCAGCATGCGAAAGGCCGCCTTGCGCGGTGACAGGTCGTATGAATCGTCGATCGTCGAGTAGTAGATCTGCCCCTTGCGGAGGTAGATCCTTCCGTGCCCGCCTTCGCCGCGCACCGACAGGACACCGCTCTTGCGGCTCGTCGACAGCAGCTGCAGAAGGTCGGGCAGCGGGATCTCGTCGATCGACCCCGACATCGGCTTGTTTGCGCCGGAGACGTTTCTGCGCTGCCCCGTTGCTTCCAGTCTTTGCCTTGCCTCGCCCTCGGTCACCACCTGCGACGAGTCCACCGCCACCAGCTTGATGATCGACGTTCCGATCAGGATTCGGTCGCCTTCTTTGAGGCGCACCTTCTTGATCTTTTCGCCGTTGACGAACGTTCCGTTCGTCGACCCGAGGTCTTGAATCAGGATCTGGTCGCCGGTGGTGGTGATCTTCGCGTGCTTGCGAGACACCATGTCCTCGACCAGCACCATGTCGAGCTCGCTCGAGCGGCCGACAATAATCTCGCGCTCCATGCGGAGCGGGAATTCTCCCCCCTGGTATTTTCCCGAAATAAATCTCAGCGCGTAGGCAGGGGTTGGCACTGTGCGAGGCTCCGCAATCTAGCGTCAAATGATACTGACACGACGCAGCGAAGTCAAAATGATGGCTCGTGTTTCCGCCCGTGATAGCCTGGCCGCGATGGCCGCGCCTCCCCTTGCCGCGACCTCCCTCGGCGCCCTTTACGCCGGTGACGCGGTCGATTGGCTGACGACGCTGGCGACGGCTTCCGTCGACCTGGTCTTCGCGGATCCCCCCTACAACCTCGGGCGCGAGCGATGGGACAGCCTCGGGTCCCACGACGAATACCTCGCCTGGAGCGGGCGCTGGATCGCCGAGGCCAGCCGAATTCTCCGGCCCACCGGCTCTCTCTACATCTGCGGTTTTTCCGAGGTCCTCGCCGACATCAAGGGCGTCGCTGCCCCCCTCTTTGCCGGCTGCCGCTGGTTGGTCTGGTACTACCGTAACAAGGCCAACCTCGGCCGCGACTGGGGCCGCTCCCACGAAAGCATCCTTCACCTGCGGCGGCCCGATTTTACTCTCGACGTCGACGCGGCTCGCGTTCCCTACAACGCGCACACGCTTCGCTACCCCGTCCACCCGCAGGCAGACAGCTCGCGCTACGGCGGTAAGCCGTACGTGTGGCAGCCCAACCCGCTCGGCGCCAAGCCGCGCGACGTCCTCGAGGTGCCGATATTGACGAACGGCATGCGCGAAAAGACGGCGCATCCGACACAAAAGCCCCTCGAGCTGGTGCGCCGGCTCGTCGCTGCCGCCACTCGCCCGGGGGAACTGGTCGTCGATCCCTTTGGCGGCTCCGGCACCACCTACGTCGCTTGCGAGGCGCTCGCCCGGCGCTGGCTCGGCTGCGAGATCGATCCCGGGTTTCAGTCCGTCATCATCGACCGCCTGTCCATCGGGGTCAGCGCCGCCACGGCCGACCGCGCCGAATCCCGCCGTCGCGCCCAACGACGCAAGCTGCGTTGACGCCTGGCCATTGCGGCCGGTATAAGCGGAGACCGCATGTCGCCCGAAGAGATCTGCCGCCGGCTCGGCGAGCAAAAGACGAAAAGCATCTTCTTGGAGCTCACGGCCGAGGCGATGAAAAAGGTGCTGCGCGAGGCGAAGATTCCGACCAACCGCCTCGCCAGCCACACCTCCACCCGCAAGCGGAACGACGACTGGGCCAACCGTATCTGGCGCATGGTCGTCGACAAACCCGCTGCGACCACGGCCGCCACCCTCCTGTTCGAGTGGCTCACCCGCACGCGCCGGCCCATGCTGGGGCAGTTCTTGAGCGCCCTCGACATCGCACACGAGGACGGGCTTACCGACGCTGACTTCATGCAGACGTCGCCGCCCGAAAAGCTCCTGGAGGCCGGCAAGAAACTGTTCGAGCAGCATGACAAGCCAGAGGTAGCTGCTTACCTCTTGTTCCTCGATGCCTCCAACAAGAGCGAGATCTTCGCTCCGTTGGAGCTCGAAAAGTATCTTTCGACGCCAGCCGCCGCCTGAATCACCGATCTCTCGCTGTTGCGCCGGGCGCTGGCTCCCCTCACAATAGAGGGTGGTGACCGTCCGATTTGGCTTTGCCGTCGCGTTCGCGGTGGCGTTTGGTTCGACGACGCCCGCGCTCGCCGCGGCAGCCAAGGCCAACGCGCGTGCGCCGATGGCGCGCAGCAGCGCACGACAAGCGCGGCTCGTGCCGACGAAGAAGCCGCCGATGGCTGCGCCGCTTCGCCGCGAGACGAGCACCACGCCGCGCGAAGTCAGCAATCCCAACGATCCGCGTGAACAGCGCATCGCCAAGCTACGCGACCGTCTGATGGCGGTGTTGCACGACGGTCCGCTCAGTCGGACCAAGGTCGGCATCGAGGTGATGCAGGCGTCGAACGGTGACGTCTTGTTCGCCCACAATGCGGCCCTGCAATTCAATCCCGCGTCGAACACCAAGATGCTGACCACGGCCGCCGCGATGTCGTATCTCGGCGCCGATTTCCGCTATCACACGGCGCTTTACGGGCCGGAGCCAGACGCCGACGGCGTTGTCCACGGTAACGTCGTCCTGCGTGGCAGCGGCGATCCGTCGCTGACGACGAGCGACATCGCCGAGATTGCGCGCGGTCTGTCGGCGCGCGGCGTTCAGCGCATCGAGGGTGACCTGTTCGCCGATCCGCGCTTCCATGCGCGCGGGCACAAGCCGGATGACCCGGGCGATGGCGAAGGCGCCGTCATCCTCAACCGCAACACCTATGGCGTCAGGGTACGCCCCGGCGACATCGGCCACCCGGCGCTCGTCAGCGTCGAGCCGAAAGTCGAGCTCTTCGGCATCGAGAACCAGACCACCACCGTGCGCGGCAAGAAGTCGCGGCTGCGAATCGACTCGTACCGGAAGGACGACCGCCTGATCATCACGGTGCGTGGACGCATCGCCGACAACCGTGGCGAGTACGTCGACATGCGTCGTCTCGCGGATGGCTCGCTCCTCGCTGCTTCGGTGCTGCGGGCCGCCTTCGCCGATTTCGGCGTCGAGCTGACGGGCCGCGTGCGCGCCGGCACCGTCGGTGCGACGGC
Organism: Myxococcales bacterium; assembly: GCA_028287105.1. Lineage (GTDB taxonomy): Bacteria > Myxococcota_A > Polyangia > Palsa-1104 > Palsa-1104 > JAQBQH01. Next base: position 62,150 of record JAQBQH010000266.1, on the reverse strand, counting down.
CATGCTGGCCGAGCATGTCTCGTCTCCGCTGTCCGACGTGTGCAAGATCTCGAACAAGCCGTCGAACAACTTCGTCGCGGAGGCGATCTACAAGACGTTGGGCGGCGAGCTCTACGGCATGCCGGGCACGCTCGCAAAGGGGACGCGCGCGATCGGCGAGTTTCTCGCGAGCGCCGGCATCAAACCGACGGCATACAAGATCGTCAACGGCTCGGGGTTGACCCACGAGAACCGCATCACGCCGTCTGACCTGTCGTCGCTGTTGCGCAAGATCTATTACGACCTCTCGGTTGCGCCGGAGTTCATGTCGTCGCTGGCAATCGCCGGGATCGACGGCACCATTCGCAACCGCTTCATGGGCACCGACGCGGTTGGCCTCGTTCGCGCCAAGACCGGGACGCTCTCGGGCGTTTCCGCATTGTCGGGCTACGTTGGCGACAAGGACGATGTTCTGATCTTCTCGATCTTCGTCGAAGGCTTTCGCCACCGTCGCACGAACGAAGTGCGGCATGCGCAGGTGCGCATGGTCGAGGCCATGCTGAGCTACCTTCGCAGTGACGCGCCGTCGCCGAATGCGGGCGAGCGCGGCGGCGAGATACCTGCCGCAGCGCCGGAAGACTACGAGTCGGACGGCGATCCGACGCTCACGCCGTAACATCAGCGCGTCCTCACGCCGTAACATCAGCGCGTCCTCGTCTTGGTACGCAGGACGCGTGCGGCGAGGACCCGCTCTGCGCGCGATCGCGTCACCATTAATGCGTCGAAGCGATGGGCATCTACGACGCCCTCGTCGAGCGCATCGTAGAGGAGCGGGCCGAGCCGCCGCACACTCGCTTTCGTCGACGGGAGCACTCCGCGCGCCAGCTCTTCGGGGCGCGGGATCCACGCGGCGTTGTCGCGAAGCGCGGCGGCGAGGTCGGGGCGATCGCGCTGGAGATCTTCGCAGACGCGATCGACGTTCTGATGAATCTCGGTGAGCAGCTGGATGAGCGGGTCGTTGTGCATGCCGCGCGACATTGCGAGGGACATGCCGAGGTCGGAACGCGCGATTTCGCGCAGTTGCCGGGCGGCAACCGGCAGGTGGCAACCGGTATCCGGATCTTGTCCGGTTACCGGATCGGATTCCGCAGCCGAAACGCGCTAACCTCGCGATTGGTGATCGCCGACTTCCATCTGATCGCGCTGCAACTCGGTACCGAAGAGCAGATGTTGGAACGTGCCTTCGCGGCGCTCGATGCGGTCGAGCCGGGTGAGACGGCGTTCCTTCCCGAGTATCTCGCATGGACGCCTCAGGGCGCCGGCCGCGCTTTCGCACGACTGATCGCGCTCGCGCAGGAGCGCGACATCAACGTCATCACGACCCTCAACCTCGGCCCCGATCTGCTCGAAGATCTGCCGGGACGCGACGCGGATGCACGTTACAACGCGCTCACGATCTTCACGAGGCATGGCAGCGTTCACGTGCCGCAAGCGAAGGTCACGCCGCAGTCATTCGAGATGGATGTCGAACCCGACGGACCCGGAATTGGCGTCGCGCCGTATGCTCGCATCAATCGTGTGCGGCTCGATTGGCAGGACGCGCTGATCGACGCCCGCTTCATCATCTGCTCCGACGTGGCGGCGTTTCTGCAACTCTCACCGGAGACGCTGCAATGCGATCTGCTGGTGGTAGTGGGCAACTTCGCCTACGGCGCCGAGCGGGTCGCTTCGCGATTGCTCGGTCAGGCGATCGCCGTCGGCGCAGCGCGGACGGCGTTTCACGTCAACGCCTTCCATGTCCCACGTGATCCGGGGCAGCGCGCGCTCGCGCTCAAAGCCGAAGAGGTGCTCGACGCGACGCAGCCGATCAAAGCCCCGGCGGCGTGGCCGAACCCGCGTTCGATCCGTAGCGGTTTCTACGTCTACGAGGACGGGGCGGCGCGTGACTTCGTATCGATGTGCAATCTCCCGCGTCGGGGCAGAGTGGCCGTGCCGCGGTCGCGATGGCAGACGCCTTTGAGCGCGGGCGAATATCCCGTCACGATCTCGCTGTGAGATAGTTCGCCCATGATTTCGCTTTTGGATGTTGCACATCAGGAAGCGCGCCGGCTCGTACGCACCGGTGCGCCGGTGTATCTCACGATCAACCCGGTCGAGTATCACGGGCCGCATCTGTCGCTGCACAACGATCGCTTGATCAGCCTCGGTCTCGTGAGGGAAGTACACGAAGAGCTCGCGAAGACACACGATTGGCCGCTGCTGCTCGGGGCTGATCTGGAAGTCGGTGTCGAGCCGTGTCCCGGTCTCGGGACGCGGCGCACGCCGTTTCCAGTCGTGCGTCACCTCGTCGTCGAGGCGTGCCGCGCGCTGGCGGAGCTCGGGACCACCAAGGTGATCCTGATGACGTTCCACGGCGCGCCGCTACATAATCTCGCAATCGAGGCAGGCGTCGAGCTCCTGCGCGCCGCGAATGTGCGCGCCATCGCGCCATTCAACGGAGTGCTGACCGAGCTCTTGTTCCTCGAGTCGTCGAAGTACGCGGCGGCATTCAAGCACATCGCAGATGATGCCGAGCGGGCACAGATGATGGAGGCGCTGGCGCTCGACTTCCACGCCGGCTTCTTCGAGACCTCGATGGCGTTGCATTACGCGCCGGAGTCGGTTTCACCCGATTACAAATCGCTGCCGCCCTGTCCGGATGTGCGGCCGGACACGAAGTTCCTCCTGGCGGCGAAGGTGGCGCGCGCGCTCGGCGCCGATCAGCTCTCGCGTGAGCTGTCGTTTGCCGCGGCGGGGGTCGGTTGGAATGCACTGCGGCCGTTTCCCGGCTATACGGGAAGGCCGCATCGCGCGACGCCGCAAGCCGGCGCCGTGTTCGCCGCGGAGATGGTTCGGCGCTACGTCCAGGGCATCGAGGACGTGTTCGCAGGACGTTCAGAGTCCCCGCCACCCATCATGCGATGGGCCGGAACGCTGTCGCTCGGTGGGCGCATTGGTAATCTTACCGTCCCACCGAGCGATCAACTGCGATAGCGCGCGTCCCCGCTACGGAACGGGCGGCGGAGGCGGCGGCACGTAGTCGGCCGGCGGCGCTGCTGGGATGTCGCCGCTCGCGGCTTCGTCGGCTCGCTCCGATGCGGCTTTCGAGTGCAGGCGATCGGCTTCGTGCTTCTCCTGCGCTGCGCGGTCGTAATCCTCGTACGCGGCTGCCTGGCGCGCGCGGCTGTCATGCGTCTGCGCGCGACGTTCGGTGTCGGCAGACGACGCGCAGCCGCCTACGAACAGGGCGATTGCGCCAGCAAACATCAAGCTCCTCGACATGGTTTCCTCCCTTTACGGAACCGGTGGAGTAACGATGGGCGTCTCGGGCTGCATGGCCGGCGCACCGCCTGGGTCACGCCGGGCGCCTTCGAAGTCGCCGCGCGGCGCCGTCACCGACTGGCGAGTCGCCAGATTCTGGTCGCGTCCGTGATGCGCACAGCTAGCCGAGAGGCCCAGGATCGTGACGAGCGCGAGCTTTCGCATCGGCTCACCTCCGTCGCTAATGTCGATGCAGGTGGTGCGCCAGCAGACCGCTGCTGGCAGAGCGAGCGAGCGGTCGCCTACCGAATGGAACGGCGCGGATCGAAGCGATCACGAAGGCCGTCGCCGACCAGATTGCATCCGAGCACGACCGTTGCGATCGCGATGCCCGGAGCCATTGCCAGGTGCTGCGTCCGCCACAGATAGGTGGTCCCCTGAGACAACAGCGAACCCCAGCTGTAGTTGTGTAGGCGACCGACTCCGAGGAACGACAGGCTCGCTTCGACGAGGATCACACCGGCGAAACCGAACGTCGCTTGCACGATCAACGGAGACAGCGTGTTCGGCACGACGTGCCTCAACATGATTCGCCACGGCGACGCACCGAGCGCGCGAGCCGCCTGCACGAATTCGCGTTCGCGGACTTGCAGCACCTGGCCGCGGGCGACGCGCGCGTATCCGACCCATCCATTAATAGTCAGCGCAAACACGAAGACGCCTACGCCGGCCGAAGGCACCATCGCGACGATGGCGAGGTTCAACAAGATCCCGGGAAACGCGAGGAGTACGTCGACGGCCCGCATGATCACTTCGTCAACCCAGCCGCCGAAGTAGCCTGCGATCGTTCCCACGGCGGTCCCGATTGCGAGACAGAGCGCGACGACGGTGAGGGAAATCCCGGCGGCCAGGCGCGCTCCCCATAGAAGCTGCGAGAGGACGTCGCAGCCGTTTTCGTCGGTGCCGAGGAGGTGCGCGTGACTAGGCTTTTCGAGCAGATGCCCCAGATTTTGCGCCTCCGGCCCGTACGGGGCGAGCCACGGGCCGACGAGCGCGGCCAGAAAGAAGGCCGTCAACAGGAGGAGGCCGAACGTTGGGCCGATACCGACCTTGCCGAAGAAGCGCCTCATTGCACTCGTATCCGTGGATCGGCGAGACCGTAGGCGAGGTCAACGAGCAGGTTGACCGTGACGTAGCTGACCGCGATGACGAGCGTGCAGCCTTGCACGACCCGATAGTCGCGTTGCGAGATCGCTTCGAGCAGGAGCGTGCCGATCCCGGGGCGCGCAAAGACCTTCTCCGTCACAACCGCGCCCGCCAAGAGCGAGCCGAATTGAATTCCAGCGACCGTGATGACTGGTACGAGCGCGTTGCGCAGGGCATGACGGAGCACCACCACCGTCGACGAGAGTCCTTTGGCGCGCGCAGTGCGAACGTAATCCTCACCGAGGACCTCGAGCAACGACGAGCGCGTCATGCGGGCCAGCATCGCCATGAGGTGTGTACCGAGCATGAACGCCGGCAGGATGAGGCCAGGTAACCCCGCCTGATCGGCGGGACCGGGCAGCCATTGCAGCCCCACATAGAAGATGGCGAGAAGCAGTGGTCCCAGCCACATGGAGGGCATCGAGATGCCCGCGAGCGAGATGATCGTGGCACCGGCATCCAGCGCGCTGCGCGGCCGTAGCGCTGCGGCCACTCCGAGGGGTAGCGCAAAGATCAGCGCGACGAACATGGCCGCCCCTGCCAGGGCGATCGTGGAGGGTAGCGCCTCGGCGATCAGAGAGGTGACCGTGCGCCGTTGATCCGGGCACGTGCGTCCAAGCGTCCCGTTGCCGACATTCTTGATGAACCGGCCGAACTGCACGACCAGCGACTGATCGAGGTCCATGCAGCGCCGCATCTCGAGCTTGTCGATCGGGTCGGCGCGCTCGCCGAGCAGATTGTCGACAGGATCGCCCGGGATCAGGTGCACCAGAAGGAACACCAGGACGGACACACCCAAGACGGCCGTGAGGCTCGACAGGAGGCGGCGGCGGAGGAAGCTACCGCGCATGACGGGCGACTAGGACGAACGGCCGGTCGGAGCGCAGAACTTCGTTGGTTGGCCCGCGCCGAGGTCGAATGTTGGCACCGGATCGGCTCCGAAGGTGCCCGTCGAGCGACATTCGTAGCCGGCGCGGCAGTCGCCATCGGACGAGCACTTGCGCTCGCACCAACGCCGCTCCGTCGCGCTCGGAGCGCAGTGGCCATTGGTGCCGGCGGCGGTAAAGGTGCTGCATTCGCCATTGCCGTCCGTGCGGTCGCATACGCAACGGTCGTCGACGTGCACGCAATCGGATCGACTCGAGGCCGTGTCGAAATGGCAGGGCTCGGTGTCGATTGGCGAGAAGAACCGGATGCAGACGGCTTCGCTCGGGCACGAGCTGACGCCGCAATTCTCTTCGGTGCAGTAGCCGTTGACGGCGGACGTATCGCAGAAGCGATCGCCGGTTGGGCTGCAGTCGACGTTGGTGGTGCATGAGTCGCCGATGTTGTGGCCGCATCCGGCGAACAACAGGAGGGCGACGAGCGGGGCTCGCCACATCAGGGGGCGCACTATAGTCGGGGGTCTGGGACGGCGCAAGGCGACTCCGTTGATTGGTCGCGGAGCGGTGGGGCCGGGTTGCCTGGCTCACGATGCGAGCGTACGAGCAAGGCGGCGGCGGCGCGACTTTCTGAGGAGCATCAAGAGCATGAGGCCGGCGAACGGCGCGAGACCGCCGGTCGTCGGAGCCGAACGAGGCAGTAGCGAGCATCCGCCGCCGGCGACGAATGGGGCACCGATATCTGCCCGACTCTCGACGATGAAGAAGGTCGGGTGCGCCGAGAGCGTCACGCCATCGACTTCGACATTGATGACGGCGGTCGAACCTCGAGGGGAGTGCGCGGCAAAGGTACGTTCGTAGCGGCCGAACCCGAGATCGACGACGTCGCCAGTCGGGTCGCCGTAGCTTGCGTTGATTTTGACCTGGCGACCGGGGCCGAGAGGCATTCCGTCGCCCCCTCGCGGGGTGACGGTCACGATTGTGGTCTCATCTCCCGGGGGAATCATGTCCCGACTGACGCCGACCGAAGAGGTTGTCGGGCTGACGACCCCGCCGCGTGTGCCGCGAACGTAGCGGAGCGCGGTCAGGACGTCGAGCTTGCCGAAGCCGAGCCGCGGGGTATAGCCACGGCCGTCGTCGCGTGCGGAGGCGCGAAGGATCTCGCGTATCTGGATCGACGTCAGCGTTGGATCGGCTTGCAACAGCAGTGCGACTGCGCCGGCGACGTGTGGCGCGGCCTGTGACGTGCCGCGCAGGATCGCGTGCATGCCGTCGTCCGCCCAGGTCAAGTGGTTGCCAGGGGCGACAAAGAACGCGGACTGGGGACTGTCGGGACTGGCGTCCTGCGACATCGTCGACGCGATGTACTCGCCTGGGGCGAGGAGGTCCGGCGCGAAGCGTCCATCGGCAGTCGGTCCCGACGAAGAAAACGAGGAGGGATTGCCGACGATCTGGGATCGCATGACGACGTTCCCGTCGATCGTGACCCACTCATTCTTCGTGACGAAGGACCCGACCGTAATCGCGTTACGCGCGGTCGCGGGCATGTCGAGTCGGCCATCCTCGGACACGCGATCGAGGAAGCGGGCGGGGGTGGCGGCGTCCGGCGATTCGGTGATCCATGCGTCCCAACGAGAGGCCCGTCCCTCGAACACCAGCGTCCAGATTCCTGATGCCGGCGCGCCGCCCGCGGGTCCGACGATGGCGACGCTCGCCGGTAGACGGCCGTCCGCGCGCGCCGGGCTGTTGGACGCATTGTCGATGAGAACGAGCCCCTCCTTGGTCTGAGTCCCGTTGAACAGGACGCCCGCCCTGGCGGGACCAAACCGGTGCCCGGACGGAGAGATGACCGAGACGTCGAACGCCCCGGTGTGCCAAATCTCGAATGCGATCTGGGAGTCCGGCTGGTTGCTCGATGCCTCGTTGACCCGGACGGAGGCGCTGCCGTCGAGCGCCCAGGCGCCCGCGTGCTGGTCCCTATTGCCTTCGTTACCGGACGCCACGACCAGCGCCGTGCCGGGTTGGTCGGCAGGGAAGAGCGCGTCGAGCGCGATCTCGAGGTCGCTGGTGCCATCGTGGGGGCCCGCATTGCTGCCGAGGCTGAGGTTGACCACGATCGGACGGCCGAGGCGCGCCGCCTCTTCCACGGCGAAGCGGCAGCCCGTGATGACGTCCGCATCGGTGAACGTGGCGTCGCCGTGGGTGCCCTGAACCGTCACGAGATCCGCTCCCGGCGCGATGCCGACGTAACGTCCGCCGGAAAACCCTCGGCCTGTGGCGCGGCCGTTGGCCGCGGTGATGCCGCTGACGTGCGTTCCATGCCCGTTGGTATCGCGCTCCTGAACCGGCGTCGCGGGCGCAGTACCGGCCGCTTCGGCCGCGAGCGTGGCGTCGATATCGGCACGCAGCGAGAGGGCTGCATCGCCGTAGTCGGGTAGCTCGGGGTGGAGCGTGTTCCGGGGGTGTGCGTAGTCGAGCAGCGCGGCGACGCGCGTGGAGCCGTCGGCGTTGCGCAGGTCCGCATGGCGGAAGTCGACGCCGGTGTCGACGACACCGATGAGGACGCCCGTGCCGTCGAGGCCGGTCTCGGCACGGGCGGCGGGCGCGCCGATGGCGGGCCCCGATGCATCGAGGAGCGGCCTCAGGATGCGGCGCTCCTCGATCGTCACGACGCCGGGATACACGAGAAGACGGTTCAGCTCGGCGGAGGTCACCCGGATTTGCGCGATGTCTCCCGCGAGCGGCTGGGCGTCGAAACCGGCGCGGCGAAGCGTGTCGCTGCCGCCGGCGATTCTAACCGTCAAAAGCGCCCGACCGTCCCGGGCTCCGGCGCCGAGCGCGTCCGCCGGCAGGTGCCCCGCAGCGACGAGCCGGACGCGTCCGACGACCGTCGACTCTGCGGCGGCGCGGCAGGGCAACGCGAACGCAAAGGCGACAAACACGAGAATAAAGGCACGGCGCATCTTGAGGCGACCCAGCGCGGGATGTTATCAGAGCCCGGTGCGTGCGGTGGTGCAGCGGGTGAGTCGGGCCGAGGTTCGGGTCGGCGATGAGGTCACGGGCCGCATCGGCGCTGGGCTCCTGGCGCTGGTCGCCGCCGGCGACGACGACAGCGTCGACGACGTCGCGTACATGGTCGACAAGATCGTCGGACTTCGCATCTTTCCCGACGATGCGGGCAACATGAATCGTTCGCTCGTTGATATCGGTGGCGCGCTACTGATCGTGAGCCAGTTCACGCTCTTCGGCGATGCTCGGAAGGGGAGGCGGCCATCGTTCATCAAAGCGATGGCTCCGGAACCGGCGGAGGAGCTCTACGACCGGTTCGTCGCGGCGGCGCGCGCGACAGGCGTTCCCGTCGAAACGGGTCGGTTTCGCGCGATGATGCAGGTCGAGCTGGTGAACGATGGACCGGTCACGCTGCTGATCGATTCGAAGCGTCAATTTTGAGGACGGCTTCGATCTTACGATCGGCGCTGGTGGCCGCCGCGCTTTGCTGCTGTACGGCGCCGGCGTTCGGCTCGGAGCCGGAGATGTTCGGGATGGGGGCGCGCGGCCCGGGAATGGGCGCGACCGGCGTTGCCGACGCCGAGGGTTACGACGCGACCTATACCAACCCCGCGGGATTGGTGGCGCCGACGCGGCGCCGGCTGACGCTCGGGTATGTACACGCCGGGTACCGCCTCAACCTGGATGGCATGCATCGGCCGGTCGACGTGACCGACGGTCTGGTTCTCGGTGCGGACATTCCCGTACCGTTTGGTGGAGTCCTCCGCGATCGCATCGCTCTTGGCCTCGGATTCTATTTCCCCTTCGGGGTCGTGAATCGCGCGCGATCGCCATTCCCCGATCAGCCGCGACTGGCGCTGCTCGATACGCGCACCCAGGTCGTCTCGGTGCTAGTCGCGGCCGGCGTCCGAATTCATCGACGCGTCGATGTCGGCGTCGGCGTGTTGGCGTTGGCGGCGCTGGTCGGCACCATCACGATTGCGGATATCGGTGGCCGGATCACGACGGTCGCCGAGGAGCAGCTGACCACGAGCTTGACACCGATCCTCGGAGCACGCGTGCGGGCGCTCGGCTGGCTACGGCTCGGCGCGGTGTTTCGTGGCGAGTCCAAATCGATCTACAACATCGAGGTCACGAACACCCTCGGTGCACGTCTGCCGCTCACGCTGCCCACGTTGCGGCTGGCCGGGACGGCTCAGTACGATCCGATGCAGGCGGCAGTGGAGGGATCGTTCGTCCCGTTATCGTGGCTCACGGTCGATGTCGGTGTGACGTGGAAGCATTGGTCGGCATTCGGGCTTCCGACCGAGAACGCCACGCTCGGAGCGCCACCGCAGCCGGCGCCGGGATTCGTAGACACGGCCGTGCCGCGGATCGGCGCCGAAGCGAGCAAGCGCTGGGCGCAAGTGACGTTGCAGGGCCGGACTGGATACTTCTTCGAGCCGACCGGTGCGCGAGGGCCGGTGCTCCTCGACGCGGACCGGCACGTCTTGACGTTTGGTGCCGGGATGACGTGGGCCAACCGACTGACGACGCTGCAGGTCGACGCGTTCGTGCAGTGGCATCACCTGCAGTCGACCCCACGCGTTGGCGGTGACTTCGCGGCGTTGGGCGCCACGATCGGACTCGATCTGTGAGCCGCACGCGCGCAATCGCGCTCCGCGCGGTCGTCACGATCTGCGTGGTCTTGTTGTGGGTCGGCCCGGCGCGAGCCAACCCTATCGATGCGTTTGGGTACGGCTCGCGAGCGACTGCCATGGGCGGCGCGGCGACTGCGGCCAGTGAAGATTCGTCCGCGAACTACTACAACCCCGCCGGCCTGGTGCATGGCCGCGATCTGCGAATCGACATCGGATACCGCTACGCGCAACCGATCCTGCGTATGAATGGGCGCGACGTAGGCGTCGACGCCTCGCGCGGATTTCAGATTGGGATCGTCGCGCCCGGCTCGATCGGGCCCTTCCGCTTCGCCTTTGGTGCCTCGCTATGGCTCCCGGATCAACGGCTCACTCGCGTCCGGTCGCTGCCGTTCGACCAGCCGCGCTTCGTGCTGTTCGACAACCGGACGCAGCGGTTGTACATGGCGGCGAACATCGCAATCCAGATCGTTCCCGGCCTGTACGTGGGCGGGGGCCTCACGTTCATGTCGCGTACGGCGGGACAGCTGTTCTTGAAGGGCGATGTGGCTGTCAGCGACCCGGACGCCAGCTCGCTGGTGAGCCGGATCGACGTCGACCTGGTAGCCGTGCGGTACCCGCAGCTCGGTGTGTTGTGGGAGCCGACTCCCTGGCTCAGCATCGGCGTGACCTACCGCCATTCGTTCGTGCTCAGCCTGGACCAGCAGTTTCGTATCGACGGCAACATCGGCAATCCTGGCCTGCCGCCCGTCGTCGAGAGCGGCTACTTTGCCGCGCGCTCGCAGTCACTCGATCTCTTTCAGCCGTGGCAGCTGACCGCGGGCGGTGCGCTCAAGCTCAAGCGCACCATACTTCTAACCTTCGATCTGACGTTTGCCCGGTGGAGCGAGTTCCCGATCCCCGCCTCGAATCTGACGCTGGGCCTCGACATCGGCGCGTACAACGACCGCGTGATGCTCCCCGGCGCCCGTTCGTATGCGGAATCGGGATTTCACGACATCGTGATTCCGCGGGCCGGCGTCGAGTGGCGCGCGTGGGAGCGGCCGAAGATGGCCGTCGACGTGCGCGGAGGTTATTCGTACGAGCCCACCCCGGTGCCGGAACAGATCGGAGAGAGCAGCTTCGCCGATTCGGACAAGCACAGCTTCTCGGTGGGGGCCGGGCTCGAGCTGTCGCGCATCACGTCCATCCTGCCAAAACCGCTGGCGATCGATGTACACGCGGCGGTCACGTACCTGCCCGAGCGTGCCAGCCACAAGGTGGATCCGCTCGACCATACGGGCGACTTCGTAGCCGACGGCGTGGTCGTCCAGATCGGTCTCATGATGCGGAGTCGCTTCTGATGCGTTGGCGGCTTTTGTTCGTGGCAACGATGCTGGCGGGGTGCGGCGCGACCGGCGATGCGGGCGGCGGCGCTTCGCATCTGCCTGTGTCCGGTTCAGGTCCGTTCAAGCCGCTGGCGCCGGATCCCGCGCTCACCAACATCAATCCGCCGTTCGTGCTGCTCGAGAACGGCGCCGACCTCGATGACGCGTGGGTGGTGTCGTACGGTGACCAGCTCGCACTGTGGGTGACGGCTCGACGCGCCAATGTCACGGACATCGAGCATGCCGATGCGCTGTCGCTCGAAGAGGGCTTCCTGCCGCTCGTGCAGGCGATCTTGCCCGATCAAGCGTGGGAGGGCGGGGCGGTGACGGGGCCCTCGCTGGTCGCGGGAGATCCGGTGGATCCCGGCGCGTCCTGGATTCTGTTCTACTCGGGTGGCGGCGCGATCGGGTGGGCGACGGCTTCTGCGATCACGCTCGGTCACAGCTGGACCAAAGCGCCTGGGCCCGCGTTGTTGGCGAATGGTGGCGAGGAAGGCATGACGCTGTCCTCGCCGGGGGTCGTGCGCATCGGCGACCGCGTCCGCGTCTACTATCTGGCGGCGGGCGCCATCTGGGCCGCCGAGGCACCTTATGCCGACGTGGTCGCGGCGCGGCCCACGACCTGGACGCGCATCGATGGCGATCCCGCGACGCCCGAACGGGATCCGATGCTGCGCTCGCCCGCCTGGGCGCTGTCGATCGGCCGGTTCACTGCGCGGGCCGCGATGACGCCCGCGGGCCGAGTCCGGCACGATCTGTACTTCACCGCCATCGCGGCTACAACGCCAATGGCCGAATCGATCAGCACGTGCGGGTTCGCGAGCTCTTTCAGTGGTGATCGATTCAGCACCTCCGCCGTTCCGATTTTGCCGCTCAAGAACGCGACCCACGCGCCGACCGAGACGCCGTATCGCGACGGCGCGCTGCTGCTGTATGTGCAGCGTGCTGGCGCTCGCGACGCCATCGCCGCGGCGCAGAGCCCGTAGCTCGCACCGACGCGACGCGGCGCGCGCCCAACTCGTGGATCTTTGCGGCACCCCGTGTTACCGTCGACCGGTGAAGGTCCGTTTTTGGGGGGTACGCGGCTCCTACCCGGTGCCGGGTCCGGACACCAACCGCTATGGCGGTAATACGTCCTGTGTCGAAGTACGGACCGAGTCGGGCACGCACATCATCATCGACGCCGGCACCGGCCTCCGGAAGCTCGGCAAGGAGATGATGCAAGGCGCGTTCGGAGAAGCCGGCGGTACCTCTCATCTTCTCGTCAGCCACACCCATTGGGATCACATCCAGGGGCTGCCGTTTTTCGCGCCCATCTATGCCAAGGGCAACAAGTTCTTCGTCTACGCCCGCCAGCGCGACGACACGCACCTGCGCGCCGTGTTCGCGTCGCAGACCGATTCGCCGTACTTCCCGGTGCCGTTCGATAACGTGCAGGCGGATGTCGCCTTTCGCGAGCTGGTCGAAGGCGCGCGATTCGAGATCGGGCCCGTCAAGGTGTCGTGCACACGGCTGAACCATCCGTGGATCGCGATGGCCTATCGGCTCGATTGCGACGGCGGCTCGGTCTGCTATGTGACCGACACCGCGCCGTTCAAGGACATCCTGATCGAGCAGGAGTACATCCGGCAGCCGCCCAAGCCGGGCGATCCGCTCAAGCCGGAGGACGCGGCGAAGTTGAAGGCGATGCGCGACGGCGTCGTACGGTTGTGTGAGGGCGCCGACCTCGTCATCTACGACACGCAGTTCACGCCCGAGGAGTACGCCGCCAAGCCGCACTGGGGACACTCGTGTCCCGAGGATGCGATCGAAATCGCGCGCGCGGCCGGCGCCAAGAGCGTCGCGCTCTTCCACCACGCACCCGAGCGCACCGACGATCAGATCGACGCGCTCCTGGCGTACCACCGCAAGGACACTCCGGACCTCGACCTGGTCGCGGCAGCCGAAGGCATGGAGCTGACCGTCGGTAACGGAGTGAAGTAATGGAAGCCACGTTCTGGGGCGTGCGCGGCTCGGTGCCGGCGCCGGGGCCGGAGATGAACCGGTACGGCGGTAACACCGCGTGCGTCGAGCTGCGCACGGCCAGCGGTGCGCTCTTCATGTTGGACATCGGTACCGGCGCCATTCCGTTTGGACGCAAGCTGATGGCGGACGCATTCGGCAAGGGCACCGGCGAAGTGAACCTGTTCTTGTCCCACGCGCACTGGGATCACATTCAGGGCTTCCCCTTCTTCGCGCCGGTGTTCGTTCCCGGTAATCGATTCGTCGTCCACGGGCCGGGGCGCTCGTCGTCGATGCTGGAGGGCATCCTCGAAGGGCAGATGAACCCGCACTTCTCGCCCCTGTACACGATGCGCAATCTCGGCGCGTCGATTGATCTCGTGCCGGTTGATGGTGCCGCCAAGGACCCGAGCTTTGACTGCGGAGAGGTCCGCATCAAGGCGCGCTTGAACCCGCACGGCGCCACGCAGGCGCTGGCATATCGGTTCGAGGAGAACGGCCGTTCGCTGGTCTATGCGTCCGATGCCGGTTATCCCGCCGGTGGACCGAGCGCCGACGTTCGTGCGCTGTATCACGGCGCCGACGTGCTCATTCACGACTGCACCTACTCGCCCGAGGATCGCGCGCATCGGCTGGCGCGCGGCTTTTCGTCGATCGCGGATGCCGCGCAGGCGGCCGTCGAGGGCGAGGTCAAGAAGCTCGTGATGTTCCATTACGACCAGGACTACTCCGACGACGTCGTCGACGCGCTCGCCGAGCGCACGCGCCGGCTGCTCGACGAGCTGGGCGGCACGTCTATCGAGTTGGTTCCGGCGCGCGAGGGGCTTACGCTCCTCGTGTGACGACGTCTAACCAGCAAAACAAGTTTGACCGGTTACAGGAAGTAGCCCTCGCGCGACTCGCTGCGGCGGAGCCGGCCCATGACGCGCTGCACGTTCGGCGGGTCATGAGCAACGCCCGCCGCATCGCCGAAGCGGAGGGCGCCGACGTCGATGTCGCCGTGACGGCGGCGATGCTGCACGAGCTGTTCAATTACCCGAAGAATCATCCCGAGTCGTCGCGGTCGGGTGACGTCTGCGCGGAGCACGCAACGGTGCTGCTCGGCGAGCACGGCTTCGCGGCGCAGTTCACCGAGCGCGTCGCCTACTGCATCCGGGTGCACTCGTTTTCCCGCGGCATCCTGCCGGAAACCTTGGAAGCAAAGGTGCTGCAAGACGCCGATCGACTCGATGCCATCGGCGCCATCGGCATCGCGCGCTGCTTCGCCACTTCCGCTGAGATGAAGCGGCCGTTCTACGCGCCCGACGATCCGTTCTGCAAGGCGCGGGAACCGAACGACAAGGAGTGGGGGATCGATCACTTCTACAAGAAGCTACTGCGTGTCGCAGATGGTCTGCACACCGCGACGGCGCGGGCCATCGCGCGAGATCGGGCGGACTTCATGCGCAGCTACCTGGCGCAGCTGGAGCGCGAGATCAGCTGAGCCGAGGTTCAACGAGGCGGTCGAGCCAGGTGTCGACGCCGCGCACGCCCACGCGCGCTTCTTCGCTGGCCATCGTGCGATCATGCCTGCCCAGCTGCGCGACGACCGGCAGCCGCGACGCCGCCGATCGGTGATACGCGCGCACCAATGCGCCGATCGTCTTCGGCGGCCGGCGCATGACGTCGAGCAGCCGCCGCTCCGCGTGCGCCGCGAACTGCTCGTCGATGAAGAATGCGGCCGCGACCAGCTGCGGCGCGACCCAGCTCGAGCCGTCGATCGCGCGCCACAGCGCCTCGATCGCGGCCGCATCGCCGCCGCCGCGCACCAACGCCGCCGCACCCACGAGCTGCAGCTTCCACTCCGCTTCGCCGACCAGCGCGCTCGCTTCGGCACGCCAATCGCCGGTCAGCGCCGCGTCGACGCGCGCCAGCGCTGCGGCATCTTGCAGCTGGATCAGCGCCGTCGCGTCGTCCGCGAGGGCGCGCAACATCAGCGCTGCACGCGGCCGATGGTGATCGCCGTGCCGCGCGCCAGCTGCTGCTCAATGCCGACGAGCCCGGCGTGCATGAACAGCGCCGTCAGCACGTGACGCTCCGGCCCGCGACCGACCAACCCGGCGCTCGTGGCCATGATGATACGGCCGCCGCTTTTGACCACGCGCGCGCATTCGCGCAACACGTCCGACGCGACCGACAGATCGGGCAGGCCAGAGGCGCACAGCGCATCGGCCGACGAATCCTCGAGCGACAACCGGCCGCGCTCCATGCGCGCCCGCAGCGGTTCATGCCCGGCCTGCTCGAGCGCACGCGCGATGGCGTCGCCGAGGGCCACGACACGCCGCTTGCCGTCGACGCCAGCGGCGGACCCGACGGCGCGCGCCAGCGCCTTGGCACCGCGAGCGGCACCGAGTCCGAGCGCCAGCGCTAGATCGTCGACGTTCACTTCTTGCGCGCGACGGGCGTGTGGCCCTTGGGAGCCGAGTGGCGCGACAGCCACGCTTTGGCCATCGCACGATTGCGCGCCGTCTTGCGCAGCGCGACCTTCTCCGCCATCCGCTTCTGCTTGAATGTCTTGTGGATGGCGACGAAGTCGGTCCGCTCGTTGTCACGCTCGCGCGGGTCGTGCAGCCGCAGATACTCGCATCGCGGCTCCTCCAGCATCGGCGTCGCCTTCATGCGCCACCACAAGTTGTCGGCGATGAACTTGAAGTTGTTGTAGCTCTCGACGAAGAAGTCGAGCTTGTGCTCTTTGATCGCGCCGCCCATGTCATCGGCGCGCAGGCAGCCGTCGTGGCGCGATCCGTCCGGCATGAGCACGCCGACCAGCTCGGGAACGTAGACCGTCGCGCCGATCGGGATGAACCGCGGATCGACGGCGATGGAGCGGAACGGCTCGAGCGGCCGCCCCTGCACGCCGGCACCGAGCGGATGCTGCTCGAGCGTCAGCGTCTTGAAGCAGGTGCCCATGCCGTAGTTGCACTCGCCGTCGTAGTTGACGACGCGGCCGTCGCGCAAGATGCCCGAGCCCTCCAACTTGAGCTCGAAGATGAACGCGGACGGAAAGCTGCCGATATAGTAGCCGTGTCGCGTGTAGATCGCCGTGTCGTAGGTTTCGTTGGCGTACTCCGACTCGTACGCGATCCAATAGAAGGAGAGGCGGAAGCCTTCCTTCAACCCGATCGGGTAGCCGCAGCACTCTTTGACTTTGGCGATGAGCGGTAGCTTGTCGGGATCGCGGCCGCCGATCTTGCTGGCGTCGAGCTTGGCTTCGGCGGCCGGCAGCTCGAGCTTCGGCGCATCGAACGCGCCGTCCTCAGCGAGGGCCCGCGCGGCCTCGAGCACCGATTCCTGCGCGCGCGCGGATGCGCCGACAGTCAGGACGAGCGCAAGGATACCGACGAACCGCACCATCGTAGGATAGCCGAGGGGCGCCCGCTCGGCAATTTGGTGTTACGATCCAGCCCCATGGGCCGACAGGCGTTACTGACAGTGGTGTTGTCCATCGCCATGACCAGCGCGACGTACCTGTCGATGCACTTCCTGGTAAAGCCGCGATTGCCGGTACATGCGGTCGATGTGCCCTCGCTCAGCGGGCTCTCGCCGGACCAGGCACGCGGGCTTCTGGAGCCGCGCGGGCTCTTGTTGATCCTCGACGAAGAGCGGCCCGACGAGCATGCGCAAGCAGGCACGCTCATCGATCAGCGACCGTTGGCAGGATCGCGCTTGCGGCGCGGCGAAGATGTCCACGCGGCGGTCGCCAAGGCGCTCAAGATGCCGAAGCTGACCGGGATGTCGTCCGAAGAGGCGCGCGCGGCGCTCGAGCAGCTCAAGCTCAAGGTGGGCAGCGTAGCGGAGGTGTCGGCTTCGGGCGCACCCAAGGGCCAGGTCGTAGCCACGACGCCGGCGGCGGGTGCCGAAGCGCGTCCGGATGGCACCGTCGATCTGCAGGTCTCGGCCGGTCCGCAGGCGCAGCCGGTTCCATCGGTGGTTGGCAAGTCGAAGTCGACCGCGACGGCGCTGCTCGAGAAGGCGGGCTTCACGGTCGGCAGCCTGCGGGTCGGGTCGAACGACGACTACGATCAGGGCGTCGTAATTCGGCAGAATCCCGCCGCCAACGCGACGGCCGCGCCGGGCAGCAAGATCGATCTGACGATCAACGACTAGTCGTGCTGCCGCTCGACGCGTGCGCCGGCAGGAATGACGTCGGCGGCAAGGCGGCCACGCTAGCGCGCATGCGTGCGGCGGGGCTGGCGGTGCCGGAGGGCGTGGTGCTGCTGCACGACGAGCGAGTCGACGCCGCAACGCTGACCGCGGCGCTGGCGCAGCTCGGCGGCGCATCCGCGACGGCGCGATTCGCGGTGCGCTCGTCGGCGTCGCTGGAAGATGCCGCCGGCGGTTCGGCGGCCGGGCTGTTCACGAGCGTCATTGGCGTTCCCGCCGCCGAGGTCGCCCGTGCGATCGCCGAGGTGCGCGCGAGCCTGACGGCGCCGGCGCTGACCGCCTACCGCGAGGCGCGCTCGCTGTCGTCCGCGGCGCGCATGGCGGTGATCATCCAGCCCGTGGTCGCCGCCGAGCGATATGGTGTGGCGCACTCGCGAGACGTCGAATTTGCCGTCGAGGAGCGCGCGCCCGGCGAGCCCGAGTGGGGCAACGTGCGTGGCCGTCGCGTCGCGCGCGGCGACGCCGGTGCGTTGGCGACCGGATTGCGCGCGCTCGAGCAGCTCGTCGGCGGCCCCGTCGATGCCGAGTTCGCGCGCACGGGCGACAGCGTCACCTGGCTGCAGGCGCGCCCGCTCGTGGCGGCGCTCGCGCACGGCGCCGCGCCGGCGTTCACGGAGCCGGGACGCTGGCGCTTCGACGCCGAGCACAATCCCGATCCGCTGTCGGCGGCGCAGGCGTCACTGGTTGCGCGCGTAGAGGCGCTCGGCATCGGTGCGCGCCAGCGCGTGATCGGCGGCTACCTCTACGTCGAGGAGGGCGGCCGTCCGCGCGCGCTCCGACCCATCGCGCTGCCCGACCTGCGCCAGCGATTCGACGCAGACGTCGTGCCCGACTGCACCGCCGTTCTCGCAGCCGCCGAGGCCAGCGGCGACCTCGACGCCGCGGTCGCTGCGTTCTGCCACGTCTACCAGCGCTATGTCGGCGAGGTGGCACCGTCGCTGTCGCGGGCGCGCCAGCAGCTCGATCAGTTCTTGCGCATGAACCTGGCAGAGCCGCTGACTGCGCACGGCGCGCTGCTCGGCGGCCTGGGCGGCGCAACGCTGGCGCGCGATCAGGCGCTCTGGGATCTCAGTCACTCCCGGGCGACGGCGACGCTGAGTGACTACGCGCACCGTTTCGGCGATCACGCTCCCGCGTGGGACGTGGCCACGCCGACCGATCGCGAGCGCCCCGATCGCGTGGTCGCACTCGTCGACGAGATCGGTCGCTCGCCCGAATCGCCGATGCAGCGCCACGAGCGGGCGCTCGCCGTCGCCGACGCCACCGCCGAAGCGCTCCTCGATCGGCTGGACCGCATGGCGCGACACGCGTTCAAGGCGCTGCTGCCGGCCGTGCGCCAGGCGCTGCCGATCGCCGAGGACGACGATCTCCTGTTCCTGCGTGCACAAGCGACCGTACGACGCGCGCTTCTGCGCCGCGCGCGCCAGCTCGGCCTCGAGCATCTCGACGACGTCTTCGAGCTGTCGATCGACGAAGCCCTCTCTGACGAGCCGGCGCAGCGACTGCGTGCCGGCGTCGTCACGCAGCGCGCGGAGCGGCTGGCCGCGGCGCGCCGTGTTCCACCCTGCGCGTACGACGACGGTCAGCCCGAGTGGCCCGCTCCGCGTGCGCGGCTGGTGCTGCGCGGCGCTGCGACCGCCGGCCAGGCGCGCGGCCGCGCCGTGATCGTACGCGCGCTGGCCGATGCGCCGCAGGCGCTCGCCGACGACGCCATCCTCGTCGTCCCCGCCATCGTGCCTTCGCTGACACCGCTGTTGTCGCGCGCGCGTGCGCTCGTCACCGATCACGGCGGCGCGCTCTCGCACGGCGCCACGCTGGCGCGCGAATACGGTGTGCCGGCCGTTCTCGGCGTGGGCGGCGCCACCGCGCTGCCGGACGGGGTCGACCTGTGGGTCGACGGCGACTCCGGCCGCGTCTACGTCCTCGGCGACTAGACGGTTAGACGGTCAGGGTGTCGACTCGGCCGGCTTGTCGCCGCGGCGCCCGTCATTGACGCGCTCGCGCAGCTCCTTACCGACCTTGAAGAACGGCAGCCGCTTCTGCTGCACCTTCACCGCTTCGCCGGTACGGGGGTTACGACCCTCGTAGCCCTTGTACTCGCGAACGGTGAAGCTGCCGAATCCACGGATCTCGATGCCGTCACCCTGCTTCAGCGCGGCCACCATCGAATCGAAGATGGTGTCCACGATCTGCTCCGCCCGCGCTTTCGGCAGTCGAAGCTTGTCCGCTACGTGATCAATCAGCTCGCTCTTGGTGATAGGCATTCGGAAGTCGAAAAGTTACTTGCTCGCGGCCGGATGGTCAACCCCGCCGCCAGGGACCGTGCCCGGCGCGAGGGATGGCAGCGGTCCCGGCGCGGTCCAGCGACGGTAACCACGCCAGAAGCTGTATTCGTCGCAATTGTGACGCGCGTAAAAATCGATCACGTCGGCCCAGCCGGTGCCCGATTGTTCGGCCGAGGCCTGGATGTCGCGCCACGGCACGAACCGGCACTCCTTCGACGGCGCCGGCACCGCGTGACCCGCCGCCGTGCGTGTGTCGAGCTGAACCTGCACGGGGTTGAGTCGGCTGACGTAGTAGTAGCTGAGGTTGCGCAGCTCCATCACCTCGACGCGCTTGAGCGTCAGCTGCGCATCCTTGTGCCACAAGCACTCGGTGCGCTCGGCCGTCTCGCCCGGTTTGAGGGCGAGCGCATTGTGCGCGATCGCGCCCTGCGAGCGGCACTGCTCGGGATGGCGGATCGCGGTGTCGACCAGGTAGGCGATCGGATGGTCGCTCTTGTTCGTGATCGACAGCACGATGTGCTCGTACCGGAAGCGCTGCCCCGATTGGGTCGAAGCCCACTCCTTGATCACCCGCGATCCGATGCGCAGGTGCGGTGTGTCGACCGTGTCGTGCTGCACCTTGAGCAGTCGCGGCTCGGTGAGCTCCGCCGCGTAGGGGATGGGCTGCGCCATCTCCGCCGGCTCGACGGGCGCCACGTTCCAGCGCTTGGCGTCCTCTTCCGCGGACGCCTTGTAGTACTGCTCCTTGTAACGAAGGATACGCCCGACGCTCTGCTCCGGCGCCGGCGGTGGGGGCGGCGGCGGAGGCGCCGGACGCTTCTGGGTGAAGCGCATCGACGTCACCACGGCGACGAAGACTACGATTCCGCACACACCGGCGCCTATGGCCAGCATTTGGTTCCCGGTCAGACCCTTGCGCTGAGGCGCCGCCACCCGTCCACGTTAGCGGGCGGAGCGCGGCATCGCAAGATCACCCACTTTGGCTCCATCTGTTCACCTTGACGAGCTTGTTGCCGATCACATCTAATTGGAGCGAAGTGCCGACTCTGCGTTTCCCTCATCTCACCGTCGCTCTAGTGCTGCTGATCGCGTTGGCGAGCGCGCCGGCACGCGCCGAGCGCGTCGACGATCTCTGCCGATCGCTGACGACCGATCCGAGCTGGCGCGTCCGCCTGCAGGCGGCGGTGGTCCTCGGCAAGTTGCGCGACGCGCGCTCGGTGCCGTCGCTGCTCCGTGCTCTGGGGGACGAGAACGAGACGGTGCGCGGCCTATCGGCGCAGGTGCTCGGCGATCTCGGCGACGCGCAGGCGATCTCGGCGCTGCAGCGCGCGCGCAAGAGCGATTCGTCGTCCTTCGTGCGCGACAAGGCGCAGGCCGCGCTCGCCAAGCTGCATCCGGACACCCTGGCGCTGGCCCGTCCTGCGCCGTCGTCGTCGAGCGCGCTTCACGTCGAGGTGGGCGGCATCGGCATGAAGTCGCGCACGCAGCAGACGGGCGAGCTCACGGCACGGCTGCGCGAGTACATCATCCGCGAGCTCTCGCGCACGCCCGGCCTCACCCTCGAAGGCAAGCCGCTCTCCGGCTTCCTCATCGACAGCTCGATCACGAACGTCTCGCGGCGCCAGACGGACCAGTGGATCGAGATCACCTGCGAGGTCAGCTTCGTCGTCGGGCGGCTCCCGTCCAAGGCGATGGTGATGATGACGTCCGGCGGAGCGACGGTGCAGGCGCCGCGCATGGGGCTTCGTCCCGATCGCGAAAAGGCGCTCCAGTTCGACGCCCTCGAGGGTGCCGTGCAGGGCGCCCACCAAAACCTCCTCGCCTACTTGAAGACCCAGCACCCGATGTAGATCACGGAAGGCCGGCCCGACCTCGGCGTAGGATGGGAGGTCGATGGGGTACCTGGCCTATTATCTGTTTTTCTTCGCCGCCAGCTGGGCGCTGCGGTATCCGTACCTGCTGCTCGCGGCGGTGGGGGTATGGCTCTTCCGTCGCTGGCTGCCCGATCCCTACCTCTTCTTCAAGCACGCCGGCCACGTGCGGCGGCTCCGGGCCGAGATCAAGCAGAACGCCGACAACGTGACCGCCCGTCGCGATCTCGCGAAGGTCTGGATCGAAAAGAAGCGGCCGCGCCGGGCCATTCCGCTCCTCGAGCAGGCGCGGCAGCGCGACCACGAATCGGCCGAGCTGCCGTTCCTCCTCGGCAAGGCGCTGTTCATGGCCGGCCGGGGCGAGGAGAGCCTGCCGCTCCTCGTCGAGGCCGCCGGGCGCAACGAGAAGCAGCGCTACGGAGAGGCCTATCTCGTGGCCGGCAAGGCGCTGGCGAAGCTCGGGCGCTGGGCCGAGGCGGAGGATGCCTTCACACGCTACGTGACCATCCACTCGTCATCGGTCGAGGGGCAGGTGCTGCTGGCCTGCGTTCGCCGCGAGCTCAAGGACGTCGCAGGGGCCAAACAGGCCATGCGCGAGGCGCTCGAGACCTTCGCCCAGGTGCCACGATTCCGCCGCCGCGCCGAGCTGAAATGGTACCTGCGCGCGCGCCTCATGACCCTCGGATTGGCCTGAACGAACGCTGGCGTAGCCGGTCTCATCTGATAATATGTTCAGCGTGGGCACGCTGCACCTGCACGCGTCGGCAGACGCGGTCGAGTACGAGTGGCGGTGTGCCCTGGCGGGCGGCGGCATCGTCGAGCTGGGATTGGGGCGCGCCACGCCGCGGGAGCTGGTCGAAGCGGCCTATCCGGGCGGACAGCGGCTGGGGCCCATCGGGGAGCGTCTGCTGGTCGACGCCGTGGCCGAGGCGGCCGGCGGCGTCCTTGGGCCGATCGCGCAGTCGCGGGGCCTGCGCAAGAGCCTGGGTCGGATCTTTACGGCGGTCGGGCGCGTCGGCGTCGGTCCGCGCGATCTCGACGTAGCCGCGCGCGGGATCGGTGGTGTGACCGCCGCCCACACAGCGGAGCTGGCGCGCCGGCTGGCGGCCTACCGCAAGCACCTCGGCAACGCGCTCCACGACGAGGCGTCGGCGTGGCTCTCCGGGTGCCGCGCCATCGCGGCGGGCGCACCGGTGGCGATGCTGACGGAGGTCGACGTCGTCGAGACCCACCAGCTCTACGACTGGGACGGCGGCCAGCTGCAGCTCCTCGACGCGCTCCTGGCGCGCGGGCTCGTCGTGCGTGTCGTCGTGCCGGCCTCGGCCGAGCTGCCGCCGTCTGCGGCGCGCGCGCTCGAGCCGCTCCTGGCGGCGCTGGAGGCGCGTCACGGCGCGCACCGCCTCGAGCGCGTCGAGGCGCCGCTGGGGCGCGCGGCGGCCATCGACTACGCGATGGCACCGACACCGTCGGCCGAGGCGCGTCACGTGGCGCGGCGCGTGCGCGACTTGATCGACGCCGGCGTGTCGCCGGAGAGCATCGCGGTCTGCGCGGCGACGCCCGAGCGGCGCGCGCGGCTCGAAGCGGCCCTGGTGCGCTACGACGTGCCGGTCGCGCCGCGACGACCGCCGAGCGCCGCCGACGCGCCGCCGGTGCGCATCGCGCTGGAGCTCCTGGCGCTGGCCGACGACGACATTCCGCGCGAGCGCTTCATTCAGTTCATCACGTCGCGCTATGTGGCGGGCGAGGCCAAGGGCCAGAACGGCACGGTGCTGCCGCACGAGATCGCGCACGCGCTGCGCGAGGCCTACGTGACCGACGCGTCGGGGCGCGGCTACGCGGACGGGCTCGCGACGTGGGCGCGCGGACACTTCAAGAACGTGCTGTTCGCCGGCAAGGCGGAGACCATCTGCCGCCACGTCGACAATCTGGTGGAGCTGGTGCGCTCGGTGCCGGAAGAGGCCACCGTCGAACGGCACGCGGTGAAGCTGCGCACGGTGCTCGACAAGCTGCAGCTCTTCGAGAAGGCGCGCGGCTTTCGTAAAGGGCAGGCGACCAGCTCCGTCGACGAGACGCGGGCGATTGCGCGCGATCAGGCGGCGATGCGCGAGCTGGACGTGGCGCTCGCGGATCTGCCGCGGGCGGCGGCGCGGGCGGGGCTGCGCTCCACCAGGCTGTCGCGCGGTCGCTTCGCGCGGCTGCTGGGTGAGCTCCTCGCCTCGGCGCGCGCGCGGGCGGGCGGCGTACGTGGCGCGGCGGTCGAGCTCAGCGACCTCGGCGGCGTGGCCGGGCGGCGGTTCGCGCATCTGTTCGCCTGCGGGCTGGTCGACGGAGAGCTGCCGTCGCGCGCGTCGGAGGATCCGATTCTCGGTGACGATGATCGCGCGGCGCTCAATCGGGCGCTCGGATCGCCGGTGCTGCCGCTCATGTCGCGCACCATCGACCAGTCGGCGCTCGCGTTCCACGTCGCG
The DNA here is from genome assembly GCA_028287105.1 of Myxococcales bacterium. Classification (GTDB taxonomy): domain Bacteria; phylum Myxococcota_A; class Polyangia; order Palsa-1104; family Palsa-1104; genus JAQBQH01. Next base: position 37,943 of record JAQBQH010000266.1, on the reverse strand, counting down.
CTCGGCGCTTGCGAGGCGGCGCATCTGTCGTGGACGCGGGGCAACGAGGACGGCGCGCCGGCGCTACGCTCGCCGATGATCGACGAGCTCTCGCCCCGCGACGACGAGATCGTGCGGCTGGCGCGCGATCCGATTCCGCGCGCTCGCGACGCGCGCGCCGTCGACGAGCTGATCGCGCGCGTCGTCCTGGAGACGCGCGGCGACCGACCGTCGCGGCTGTCGGCCGTCGACCGGGAGGCGGCGGCGCTGCTGCCCGAGGTGGCGGCGTACGCGCCGGCGCGCCTGGGACGGCTCGAGCATCTCGTCGCCGTCGAGCGGCAGCGTCATCGCTTCTTCGTGCGCGAGATCGAGGCGCACGGGTTCGTGGGGGCGCTGCGCGATGCGGCGCTCTTGGAGCAGCTGGCGGCGCAGAAGCTGCCGGGGCGGCGCGACGAGGCGCTGTCGGCGACGAGCATCGAGGCCTACGCCGCCTGCCCGTTCAAGTTCTACTTGAAGTCGGTGCTGCGTGTGCGCGAGGCCGAGGAGGTCGATGACGAGATCGACCAGCGGGCGCTCGGCCGCATGAAGCACCAGGTCCTGGAGAAGCTGTTTCGCCGGCTCGTCGACGAGGGGCGACTGCCGCTGCGCGCCGTCCAGGCCGATCTCGACCTGGCTGAAGACGTGTGCGACGACGTGATCGCCGAGTGGCGCCGCACCGAGCCCATGGGCCATCCGGCGCTCTTCGCCGTCAAGGAGCGGCAGCTGCGGCTCGAGGTGGCGGCGCTGTTGCGCAAGGAGGCCGACGAGCCGCTGGCCGAGGGCTGCCTGCCGGTGCACTTCGAGCGCGCGTTCGGTCCCATCGCCTTCAACGACGTGTGGGTGCGCGGAAAGATCGACCGCATCGACATCGGCGAGGGGCGGGCCGTGGTCTTCGACTACAAGCTCGGCCTCAAGCGGTCGTACGCGGACCAGATCAAGGACGAGGCGCTGTGCGTGACCGGTTGGCAGCTGCCGATCTACGCGGCGGCGACCCGCGCGGAGCTGGGCTTGCCGTCGGTGGAGGCGCGCTTCTACTCGTTGCGCGAGGCGTCGGTGACGAAGTCGGTGCAGGAGCCGCCCGACTTCGCCGAGCGGCTGGCGGCGCTGTACGCGACCATGCGCAGCGGCGACTACGCGGTGCGGCCGCGCGAGGACGCGTGCGAGCGCTGCGGCATGGAGGCCGCCTGCCGCGTGCGGCAGCTCAAGAAGGCCGAGGACGAGTCGTGACGCCGCTCGAGCGGATCGCGCGCTTCTCGACGGACCTGGCGGTGCAGGCGGGCGCCGGCACCGGCAAGACGCACGCGCTGGTGACGCTGTATCTGCATCTCGTCGGTGGCGTCACGGCGTCGGCGCGCCGCGTGGCACCGCCGCGCATCGCGGTCGTGACCTTTACGGAGAAGGCCGCCGGCGAGCTCAAGGAGCGCATTCGCGCGCGGCTGGGCGCGGTCACCAAAGCGAGCGACGTCGACGGCGAGGTCGAGCGCTGCGAGCCGACGCTGGTCTCGGCGGCGCGAGCGCTCGACGTGGCGTTACCCGACGCCAAGGCGTGGGCGGAGGCGCTGGCGTCGCTGGGAGCGGCGCCGATTGGCACCTTCCACTCGTTTTGCGCGAACCTCCTCAGGCGACACGCGGCGCGGGCGGCGCTCGATCCCGACTACAAGCTGCTCGACGACGATGCGGCGTCGCTGGCGACGCAGGCGGCCGAGCGCGCGGTGCTCGACGCGCTGACGGCGGGTGACGGCGACGTCGAGGAGCTGGTCGCGCAGTTCAACTTTCGCGCGAACGGGCGGGCCAGGGGGCTGGTGGAGCTGCTCGTCGAGCTGCGCGGCCGCCGCGCCGAAGAGGGGCGCGACGCCGCCGGGCTCGATGCCAACTACGCGCTGGAGGCGATGAAGCAGGCGGCCGCCATCGCCGAGGCGCGCTTCGACGAGATCGCGAGGCGGCTGCCGGGGCTGGCGCGCGAGCTGAGCCCGAAGTCGACGAGCGCGCCGCGGGCGCGCGAGCTGTGTGACGCGCTGGCGACCTTCGACGTGCGCCGCGCCGAGGACGTCTCGCAGTTCGTGCGCGCCTTGAAGAAGATCTCCGGCAATGCGGTGAAAGATTGGAAGCCGCTCGTCGACGAGGCGGCCCGCGGCCTCTCGGATGCGCGCGCGTCGCTGAAGGCGGCGCCGCTGGCGTCGGCGTTGGCGCGGCTGGTCGCCGCCGTCGAGACTTCCTATCGCGCGCAGAAGCGTCGCGCCGGCGTGGTCGACTTCACGGACTTGTTGACGATGGCGCGCGACCTCTTGCGCGACGACGCGGAGGTGCGGGCGTCGGTGCGCTCGCGCTTCGACGCCATCCTCGTCGACGAGTTTCAGGACACCAACCCGGTGCAGGCGGAGCTGGTGCGGCTGCTCGGCGGGCGGCAGCCGGACGACGAGTCGGCACGGCTGTTCGTGGTCGGCGATCGCAAGCAGTCGATCTACGAGTTTCGCGGTGCCGACGTGGGCGTGTTCGCGCAGGCGGCGGCGCAGTTGGTCGAGGCGGGCGGTCGCGAGGAGCTCCTCGGGCAGTCGCGGCGGTCGGCACCGGGCGTGCTGTCGCTGTGCAATGCGCTCTTCGCTCGCGCGCTCCACGGGTACGAGCCGGCGCGCGACGATCTCTCGGCGTTTCGCCAGGAGGCGCCGTCACCGTCGGGGGCCGAGCTCCTGGCGGTGGCACCCGGTCCGAGCGCCGACTGCCGGCTGCGCGAGGCGCGGGCGGTGGCGCGGCGAATCGCGCAGCTGCGTGCGGGTGGGCGGCGGCTGGGCGACATGGCGATTCTGTTGCGTCGCTTCACGCACCTGACCGACTACCTCGATGCGTTGCGCGCCGCCGGGCTGCCGTACTTCGTGGTGCGCGGGCGCGGATTCTTCGCCGCGCAGGAGGTGCGCGATCTGGCCTCGGCACTGACGGTGATCGACGATCCCGACGATCTGTTGGCGCTGGTGGCGCTTCTGCGCTCGCCGATCGTCGGCGTGTCGGACGAGACGCTGGCGCGGCTGGCGCTGGCGGGGATGCTGCGCACGCGCGTTCTGCTCGACGCGTCGACGGCGCTACCCGACTCGCTGACGCGGGCGGAGGCGGAGGGGCTCGATCGCTTCCGTACGCGCTTCCGCGAGCTCAGGCTCACCGCCGATCGACTGGGGCCGGCGGCGTGCGCGCAGGCGATCGTCGACGACGGTGATCTGGTGGCCGTGTTGGCGTCGACGCCCGACGGCGAGCAACGCGTCGCCAACCTCTTGCGGCTCGTTGAAAAGGCGCGCGAGTTCGAGGATCGGGGAGGAGATCTGCGCGCGTTTGCCAACTATCTGCGACGCGCAGCCGCGCCGGGAGGCGAGGCGCAGGCGGCGGAGGCGCAGGTGGCGGACGAGCGCGACGACGTCGTGCGGGTCATGACGGTGCACCAGGCCAAGGGGCTGGAGTTCCCCGTCGTGTTCGTGCCGGCCTGCGGTAGCCTCGAGCGCAACGACAACGCGCCCATCCTGTACGACGCGACCGAGGGGCTGGGCCTGAAGCTCAGGGACGAGCACCTGCCGGCCGAGCGCATGCACACGGCGGCCTCGCGACGCGTCGCTCAAGCGCGGCAGCGACGGCAGGCGGCGGAGTCGATGCGCGTTTTCTACGTAGCGGCGACGCGGGCGCGTGACCTCGTCGTCTTCTCGGGCGAGCTGATGCGTGCGCATCAGCCGTCGTGGCGGGCGCAGCTCGACGCGGTGGTTACCGACGAGCGAACGCGGGCGGCGGTGGAGTCGGCGGTGGCGTCGACCGGCGCGCCGACGCTCCTGCGCGTGATCGACGGCGACACGTTGCCGGCGCCGCTCGTCGCGGTGGCGGAGTCGACCGCCGAGCCCGTGGACGAGCTGCAGGCGCGAGGGCGGCTGCAGTCGATCATCGCGCGTCCGGCGCCGCGTCCGGGCAACGTCACGGTCGCGGTGACGCAGCTCGCCGACTTTCAGCTGTGCGCGCGCCGGTATCAGCAGTTCCACGCGCTCGGCCTGCAGGAGCATCCGGCCTCTTCGCGCGCGCCGTCGCCGGACGTGGTTGTCGACGTGGACGACGGAGCGCCGCCGCTCGATCCGCTGCGTCGAGGCACGCTCGCGCACAAGCTGCTCGAGCGAATGAGCTTCGCCAGCGATGGCGCCGATCTCGCGGTGCTCGATCAGCTCCTCGTCTCCGACGGCTATGACGTCAGGGACGCGGCCGTTGCCGAGGTACGCGCCCACGTCGCCGCGTTTCTCGGGACGCGCTTTGCGCGCGAGCTGGCCGGAGTGGCGGTGCGACGAGAGCTGCCGTTCCTGCTCTCGGTGCCGTACAGCGGCGGAGTGCTCTATCTGCGCGGCCAGATGGATCTCGTGGTGCTGACCTCCGACGGCGTGACGGTCGTCGACTACAAGCATGCGCGGCTCGGCGATCCCGAGGACTACCGCTTCCAGCTCGAGGCGTACGCGCTGGCGGCGCGGCGCCTCTATCCGGCGGCGCCGTCGGTGCGAACGGGGCTGGCGTTCCTCAAAGAGGCGGACGCGACGCCGGCGATTCGCGAGGCAGGCTCGTCGGTGCCGTTCGAGGCGGAGCTGGCGGCGCTTGGCAGCTCGCTCGCGGCGGCGCGTGCCGCCGATCAGTGGCCGCAGGAAGCGTTGCCGATTTGCCACCGCCTGCGCTGCGGCTTCATCTACCGCTGCTATCCGGACGAGCGATGACCCGGCCGCGGGCGGCGCTGCTCCTGGTTGCGTGGCTCGCCTGCTCCTCGACGGCGATGCGCTCGGCCGCGGCCGAGCCGAAGCCTCCGCAGCTCGCGCTGCCGCCGGTTCCCAAGGCCGACGATTCGCAGGCGCCGGCGCGCGTCGACGCGGCTCTCCTCGACCGCGCCTACAAGAAGGCGCAGAACACGCGCAACCTCGGCATCGGTCTGGCCGCGCCGGGTGTGGCGCTCACGGTGCTGGGAGGAGTGCTCATAGGCTTCGGCAGCACCAGCCCCAACCTGTTCGATCAGATCGACAAGATCATCGCCGGCGTCATCACCAGCGGCGCGGGACTGGTTCTCGGAATTCCGGGAGTCTACTTCTGGTCGACGGGGCAGGACGACATGGATTCGGTCGTGTGGCGACGGCGACAGCTCACGCCACCGACGCGCTGATCACTTCGCCGGCGCGGTGATGGTCTCGAGCCCGCCCATGTACGAGCGCAGCACCTTCGGAACCTCGATGCTACCGTCGGGGCGCTGATAATTCTCCAGCACCGAGATGAGCGTGCGCGGCAGCGCCAGCCCCGAGCCGTTGAGCGTGTGCACGTAGCGCGGCTTGTCCTTGCCGCTCTTGGTGCGAATCATGGCGCGCCGCGCCTGAAAGTCGCCGAACGTGGAGCACGACGAAACTTCGAGCCATTCGTTGCAGCCGGGCGCCCAGGTCTCGAGGTCATACTTCTTCGACGCCGAGAAGGACAGGTCGCCGGTGACCATCTCGACGACGCGATAGGGCAATTCGAGGCGCTTCAAGATGTCCTCGGCGTCGGCGACGAGCTTTTCGAGCTCCGGGAGCGATTCTTCGGGAGCGACGAACTTCACCATCTCGACCTTGTCGAACTGGTGGCCGCGCTTGATGCCGCGCGTGTCTTTGCCGTGCGCCATCTTCTCGCGCCGGAAGCAGGCGGTGTAGGCCACGTGCTTGATGGGGAGATCGGCGGCGTCGAGGACCTCGTCGCGATACATGTTGGTGACCGGCACTTCCGCCGTCGGCACCCAGTAGAAGTCTTCTTCGATGTCGCGATAGACGGTGTCGGCGAACTTCGGAAGCTGTGCCGTACCGACGAGGCACTCGCCCTTGACCATGTAGGGCGGATAGACCTCGCTGTACCCCTGCTCGACGTGGACGTCGATCATCCACGAGATCAACGCGCGCTGCAGCCGCGCACCGATCCCGCGCAGGAGGTAGAAGCGCGATCCGGAAATCTTCACGCCGCGCGCGAAGTCGATCAGTCCCAGCGCTTCCCCGAGGTCCCAATGCGCCCTCGGCGCGAACGCGAACTCGCGCTTGGCGCCGACCTCGCGCAGCACGCGGTTCTCGGCGTCGCTCTTACCGGCCGGGACCGACGGGTCGGGCAGGTTGGGCAGCTGCAGCGCCAGCGAGCGGATCTGCTCGTCGAGCGCCGCCAGCGCCTGATCGGCTTCGGCGATCTTGCCCTTGAAGCCGTCCATTTCGGCGATGAGCTGCTTCCGCTTCTCGGGATCCTTCTCGCGGCCGACCGCGTTCGAACCGGTGTTGCGCTGCTGCTTCAGCTCATCGGTCGTGGCGACGATCTGCCGCCGGCGCGCGTCGACCTCGATGAGCTGACGGGCGATGTCGGCGGCGGCGCCGTCGAACAATCTGTCGCGATAGATCGCGAGCACTTCCTCGGGCTGCTCGCGCAGCAATTTCAGGTCGATCATCGTCGGTAACTCTCGACGCCGCCCCATGCCCTGTCAAGCGCTCGGCTGGGGGGCAGGCGTCCGTTGTGGCCGGTCGCTTGCAATCTTCCGTCGGTGAGGCGAGGAGGACCCGTGAAAATTTCGAGAGATCGCGTGGTGTGCATGGACTACACCATCCGGCTGGCAAGCGGCCAGGTCGTCGAAAGCAGCGTCGGTCAGGAGCCTTTGACCTATTTGCACGGGCGTCGCCAGATCGTTCCTGGAGTGGAAAAGGCGATCGATGGCCTGGAGACGGGCGCGTTTTTGGAAGTCGTTGTCCCTCCAGCCGACGCCTATGGTGAACGCGACGCCGCCGGCGTGTTCGTCGTGCCACGCGGAGCCTTCCCTTCTGGCGAAGAGATCGGCCCAGGAATGATGTTCTCGGCCTCGCGACCGGACGGCAAGAACATCACCTTCCGCGTCATCGAAGCCAACGACGACCTGGTGCTCGTCGACACGAACCACCCGCTCGCCGGCGAGACGCTGCACATCTCGATTCACGTGCACTACGTGCGCAGCGCCACGATGGACGAGCTGTACAGCGGGCGCCCTCAGTCCGAGAGCGCGCAACCCCACTACCTCGCGTAGCGCCCCATCGCCTTCTCTATTTGCCCGGCTGCGCGTACCCCCACCGACGCATCATGCCTGCCACCTCGCTCGACGATTTTCGCGCCGCCGGCAGCGCCAGCGGTGTGATCGGGCTTGGATCGCGCCACAACAGCACCTCGCCGCGTTCGCCCGGCAGAGGCGGACGGACCGCGTCGATCCAGGTCAGCCGCTCGCCTTCGAGCGTCAGACGCTCCGCCTTGGCCATGAGCGGTAGCGCGAACTCGCCCAACAACAGCTGAGAGGGGGCCAGCGGCGTTCCGTCCCGTCGCAGCGATAGCTCGACGCGTGCCGTCGACGGCTCGATGGCCAGGTCGACCTGCGATGCGCCCCGCAAGATGAGCCGCACGCTGTGTGCGTCGACAGGCGAAGCCTCGGCGCCAGCGACGCCACGAAGCGAGATCGCGCCGTCGCTGCGCAAGATCCCCTCGACCACGTGCGGCCGGGCATCGGGCGCGACACGCAGATGGATCACGGCGACCGGTGCATCGCGCGGCGTCGGCGCCTCTCGATCGAACAGCGCCCGCATGCGCGCCAGCTCTGCGGGCGCTCTCGTCGCGAGATCGTCGTGCTGCGCCGGATCGTGCGCGATGTCGTACAGCTCCTCGGTCCTGTCGACACGCTTGCTTCCGCTGATGAGCAGCCGTCCGTCACTGCGCCGCAGATAGGCCCATCCACCGGCTCGCACCGCCCGAACGTTCTGGCCCTCGACGAAGGCGGGCCGCTCCGCCTGTGTTTCGCCCCGCCACAGGGGCGCCAGCGAGCGCCCCCGGGCACCCTCGCGCGCCGCAATCCCGCACAGCTCGCGGATGGTCGGCTCGACGTCGACGAGGCTCACCTGTTGGGGCAGCTCCTTCGCCGGCACCGTCCCGGGCATGCGGAAGATGAGCGGGACGCGCAAGAGCTCGTCGTATGCCGACCAACCGTGATGATGCAGCGTCTCCTGATGCAGCGCCTCGACCGTGTGCGCGTGCGCGTGGTCGAATACCTCGCCGTGATCGCCGACCACGACCACGAGCGTCTCATTCGTCAGCTTCAACCGATCGAGCGCGTCGATGACGCGACCGAGATAGTCGTCCGCGTAGGCGGCCTCGGCCAGGTAGTCCCGCGCCATCGTGTCGGCGGGAAATGTCACTTCCGGAATCTTGGCGCGGTACGCTGGCGGGGCCGTATAGGGCCAGTGCGGCGCGTCGTAGTGTAGATGCAGGAACCACGGCTCGTCGCGGTGCGCCTCGATGAACGACACGGCGGCGTTGGTGATCGCGGGCGTATCGAGCACCGGGTGACGAATGTCGGCGACCTCCTCGAACCCGAGCGTCAGGCCAATCTGCGGATAACCGAGGAGGAAGAAGTTGTTCCCAATCGCCACCGATCGGCGACCGCGCTCGGACAACAGCCGCGGCAACAGAGGCGGTGCTACCGCATAGAAGCGCCGGCGCTCTCCGTCGGACGGGATCATTTCCTCCGCGCCTTGCCCGAGCGCGGTCGGCAAATCGCCGCCGAGCATCGCCAACACCGACGGTCGCGTCCACGTCGCCGCCGTAACCGCCTGGGTGAACGACGCGCCCTGTGCGGCCATCGCGCGCAGCCGCGGCATCACTGGTAGCGCATCGATTCGCAGCGTGTCGATGACCACGAAGAGCACGTTCGGTCCGGGCCGTCCCGCGCCGCGATCGATGAGGAGTGGATTGCCCCAGAACGCCGGCGACGCGCCGTGGCTGACCAGTGCGATCTCGTGTGCGCCGGGTGGGATCGGCAGCGCGACCGGAATCCACGAGCCGGCCTGCGATGCGGAGATCGTGCGAGTGACCGTGACCGCACGGTCGACCTCGATGACGAGCGCTACGTCCGTCGCCCCGGGCGGCGTCGCCAGCGCGACCTGGAGCTCGCCGCGCGTCGTCGCCGGAGCGTGAAAGCGGTAGCACGTTTCGCCGGCCGCGAAGAGCGCGCGCTTCGATTCGTAGACCGCGCGGGTTCGGTTCCACACGGGGTCGAACTGCAGCGCGCGGGCCTTGGCGCGAGCGATGGGATGCGGCGTGCCGTACGACGCGACATCGGCATCCGCGAGCGCCACTTCGACAACGCGCATCACTTCGTCGCCACGCAGCCCGTTGTACGGATCGATCAGCTTCGCCGGATAGGTGAGCGCGCGCCACGCCTCCGCCAGCGACGGCGACGTCACCGTCGCCTCCGCGGCGTGATCGACGAACCGGAAGGCGATCGCATCTCCAGGCACGCGCGCAGGCTCGGCGGCCGACCCCTTCGCGTGCGGAACCGCGGCGCTGCTCACTGGCGCCTTGCCACAGCCGCCGAGCACCAGCAGCATCAGCATCGCGCGTTTCACCGCGGCACCACGAAGTCGCCGCGCAACACCATGCGCGGGTCCTCGAGCATCCACGCCTGCAGCCGATGCTGGAGCGAACGTGCCACTTCGGGATGCGCTGCCAACACGTCGGCGCGCTCGTCCGGATCGGCGACGATGTCGTAGAGGGTCCAACGTACCCCCTGCCGTAGCGGCTGATACACCAGCTTCCAGCGCTCGGTACGAATCGCACGATGCTTGGCGACCGTGATGGTGTCCTGCCACTCGGAACGCATGAACACGTCGTCGTCGGCAGCCAGGTCGGTGACGCCCGTGATCGTCGGATAGGGCAGTCGCTCCTCGGGCGAGAACCCTGGGCCGTTCGAGGTGAACCAGAGCTCGGTCTCGGCAAAGGCAGCCAATCCCAGATCGCCGCGCTCGCCGCGCAAGAGCGGTCCGAGGTCGACCCCGTCCGTCGGCGGAGGCGCGACGCCCAAGAGCGCAGCCAGCGTCGGCACGAAATCGACGTCGCGCACGATCCCCGGCACGTCGTGCGCAGGGAATCCATGCCTGGGGTCGACCCAGACCCACGGTACGTGGTCGGCTGCGCTCCCGCGCAGGTGATCGCCGTGCCCCATGCCGCGTTCCGGCAGGTCGTACAGATTCTCGCCATGATCGGCGAGGAGCACGACGATGGTGTCGTCGGCCAGACCATCGGATTTCAGTCGCGTCAGGATGCGCGCGATCGCGGCATCGGTCGCGGCTACGGCGCCATCGTACAGCGCGCGGATCTGCTGGCGATCCGCTTCATTCGCCGGCGCCGGTGCGAGCGGCGGCTTCTGATAGCGATACGGCCCCGCGTAGTCGGGCGAGCCGTAGGCCCGATAATAAGGATCGGGCGACGCGTAGGGAAAATGTGCCGCCGAGAAGAAGACGGTCAGGAACAGCGGACCATCGGCATGATCAATCTCGGTGATGGCTCGGCGCGCCAGCCGCGCCGGATCGGAGAGCTCGGGTAGCGCGTCGACGGCGGGAAACAGATGTCGGCCGAGGTCGCTCGTCGCATACGGCAGCACGTTCGGATGCACCTGCAATCCGCGCTGTCCGATGATCGTCTTCATATCGAAGTACGGCACGTCGACGCCGTCGAATCCGAGCGGCGTGCGCGAGAAGATCTCGCCCGCGTAGTCGCTGATGACGGCGGTGCGATACCCGGCCGCGCGCAGCGTCGCCGGAAGCGACGTGCCGATCGCCGCCCGCTGCGCTGCGGACGGGAACATATGCCGGATGCCGTGATGATGCGGATAGCGTCCCGTCAGCAGCGTCACGAACGACGGAAAGGTCCGCGGCACCGTCACGTGCGCTTCGCGGAACCGCACCCCACGCGCCGCCAGCGACGCCAGCGTCGGAAAACGGCGAGCCCCGTCCGGCGAAAACACGCGATCTGCGCGTAAGCTGTCGACTGCCAGAATCAGAACGTTTGGTCGATGACCGCCCGCGCTCCGCGAGTGGCGCCTCGCTGCGACGCCGAGACTGACGAGCAGCGCTACGACCCCCACGGCCGCCACCCATTGCACCGGACGCGCGGTCACAGTCGCGCGGGACCAGCGCGCGGCCAGCGCCCGCCCCTCGCGGTACATGAGCGGGAGCGCCAACGACATCAGCACGAGCAACGCGAGCGCGAGGTCGAGCCGCGGTGTCGACACATGCTCGGTCAGCCAGACCATCGCTGCGCGCCGCCATCCACCGCGGTCGTAGAACGACTCCGAATAAAGCTGTGGATAGTGAACGACGCTGCGCGCAAAGAAGTACGCATGACCTGCGAGCGCGGCCCCGACCCCGCGCGCCAGCTTCACCGCCACCGACGGGCGAGAGGATCGCACGCGATCCCACCACGCCCCCACCCACGCGCCGCCAGCGCCGAGTAGCGCGCCGACGACGACGTAGGTGCCGAGGATGCGCAATTGATCGCGAACGATCTGGGTCCCATAGCTATGCAGGATGCGGCTGGTCGCCTTCTCGTCCGAGAAGCCCATGAAATCGAGCGTCGCACCGACGAAATCGAGACCGAACAACAGGGCGAGCGTGATCGCGCCCGCACCGGGCGCCGAGCCAAGCACGCGCCGGATCCCGCGAACGATCGCACGCCACACCCTCACGGCCGCTTAGTGTCCCACGACCGAATCCCCCGCGCCATCCGGTTGGCGGACGTAGCGTGTCACACGGATCAGACCCGGCGTGACCGTCGCTCGCCAACCGCGGGGAGGCTCGGCTTTTGCCGGCCGCCGCACCTCGACGGACTGGTGCACCACGAGCGTCGGGGCCGCCTCGTTCAGGACCGATAGCGGCTCTCTCCATTTATGCGTCGGCTCGCCGTGTCCCAGGACCAGTGCGACATCGGGACGCGTCGCCGCCACCGCCGCCAGCGCCGCCGGCCGGAACAACTCCTGGCCGAACAGCACGGTTGCGCGCAGCCCGCCCAAGGTCACCGTTCGCGCGCCGAGCGGGCTTTCGCCGGAGGACGCCTCCAGGAGCGGGCGTCCGCAATCATATGCAAACGCATACGATCGCAACCGACGGTCCATGCTCCATTTCGCTCCGGTCTCGACGTCGATGCCGAATACGATCGCCATCCGGCTGTCCCGCGACGCCGCCGCCATCCCCTCGACCCAGCCGTCCCGATCCTTCGGGGACAGAGTCCAGACGTAGCCCGCCGGAAGCACCAACAGCGGATTCTTCTCGGCCGCACCGATCCGCTGCATCACCTCGACCGCGAGGTCGAGTCGCTCCTCGGGGCCGCACATGCACGGCACCCTCGCCTCGTCGCGAAACGTCAGCGTGTAGATGACGCTCATGCTGCCGCCTCCTCCGTCGCGCGCGCCTCGACGACGACCGGCATCGGCTCGGCCATCCTCATGGCGGACAAGAGCCGTTCGCGCAGCGACTCGACGATCTCGGGATGCTGCCCAAGGAAGGCGCACGAGTTCTCGCGTCCTTGCCCGATCCGCTCACCGTCGAGCATGTACCAGGCGCCCGATTTCTCGATGAGCCCGTGCGTCGTACCGAGGTCGACGACCTCGCCGAGCACGTTGATGCCCGTGCCGAACAGCACGTCGAACTCCGCCTGCCGGAAGGGCGGCGCGCACTTGTTCTTGACCACCTTCACGCGCACGTGCGTCCCGGTCGCCTCGTCGTCTTTCTTGATCGCCGCCGTCTTGCGGATGTCGAGCCGCACCGACGCATAGAACTTGAGCGCATTGCCCCCCGTCGTCGTCTCGGGATTGCCAAACACGATCCCAATCTTCTGCCGAAGCTGATTTATGAAGATAATTGTCGTGTTCTGCTTGTACGTCACGGCGGTCAGCTTGCGCAGCGCCTGGCTCATGAGACGCGCCTGCAGGCCCATGTGCGCGTCGCCCATGTCGCCATCGATCTCGGCCTTTGGCGTCAGCGCGGCCACCGAGTCGACGACGATCAGATCGATGCCGCCCGATCGCGTGAGCTGGTCTGCGATCTCGAGAGCCTGCTCGCCGTTGTCCGGCTGCGACACGAACAGCTCTTCCAATCGCACACCGAGCCTCCGCGCGTACTGCGGGTCGAGGGCATGCTCCGCGTCGATGAAGGCGCAGGTACCGCCCAGCTTTTGTGCCTCCGCGATGACGTGCAACGTCAGCGTTGTCTTGCCCGACGACTCCGGCCCGAAGATCTCGATCACTCGCCCGCGCGGTAGCCCGCCGACACCGAGCGCTAGATCGAGTGACAGCGATCCGGTCGGGATCACCTCCACGTCCTCCTGCTTGCTGCCGTCGAGCGGCATGATGGCGCCCTTGCCGAATTGCTTCTCGATCGCCGCGATCGCCGCCTGCACTGCCTTGAAACGCTCTTTGGTCTTCATGGTCTCCCCCTCTTGGTTGATCACACGAGCCGCAACAACCGCCAGCGGAGGCGCAAGCGCTCGTCCTCACGAACGCGCGCTGCCGTCTTCGCCAGGCGGAACAGCCCGTCGTACAATTCGTTGTCGATGCAGCCGGCCCGCAGCGCGCGATAGGTCGCGATGCGAATCTGTCGCTCGGCCAGGGTGCATTCCTGCCAACGCCGCAATGCCTCCTTCGGATCACTCGTTTGCAACGCGCTCTCGGCGGCGATGCGCATGCAAACGCCCCCGAGCTGGAACAGGTCGGCATCGTCGAACGTCGTCGACAATTGCCGAGCGAGCACCGCTGCCGCTTCGAACAGCTTGCGATGCGCCTGGAAGCAGTTACCCGCCGTGTGGACGTTGAACAGCGCCTCGGTCATCGCAGCTCCTGGTCGAGCGCGCGAAAGTCGATCGCGCACTGCAAATCGGTTCGGCCGATCACGTCGCGTGCCGCGAGGTCGGCCAGCGTGCGAGCGACTCGCAAGATGCGGTGGACACCGCGCGCGCTGATGCCGCGTTTGGCGACGATCTTGCCGAGATGCGTCTCCGAAGCCGTATCGAGCGCACACCATCTCGCGATCTGCCGCGGCCCCATCTGCGCGTTGGCATGAAGCCCCAACCCCGCGAATCGTCGTCTCTGAATCTCGCGCGCCGCGATCACTCGCCCGCGTACCTGCGCGGACGACTCACCGTCTCGCGCTTCGGTCAGGTCCTTGAACTTGACCTGCGGCACCTCGACCTGCAGATCGAGTCGATCGAGCAGCGGGCCTGAGACGCGGCCGCGGTATCGCCTCACCCGACCGAGGTCGCAGATACAGCCTCGAACCGACGATCCGTAGTACCCGCAAGGGCACGGATTCATCGCCGCCACGAGCGCAAACGAAGCCGGAAACTCGACCGCATGGCGGGCACGCACGATCGTCACGCTGCGATCCTCGAGCGGAGCGCGTAGCGCTTCGACGACGTTGCGCTTCATCTCCGGCAGCTCGTCGAGGAACAGCACCCCGTTGTGAGCGAGGCTGATCTCGCCCGGCTTGGGCATGCCGCATCCACCTCCGATCAAGCCGGCCAGCGAGACGTCCTGGTGCGGCGCGCGGAACGGTCGCCGGCGGATGAGGGACGCGCCGTCGAGCTTACCGGCAGCCGAATAGACCATGCTCGTCTGCAGCGCCTCGTCCTCGTCGAGCGGCGGCAAGATCGTCGGCAGGCGACGCGCCAACATGCTCTTGCCCGATCCCGGCGCCCCGATGAGCAAGAGGTTGTGCGATCCGGCCGCGGCGACCTCCAGCGACAGCTTGGCGTATTCGAGCCCACGCACCTCCGCCAGGTCGACCTCGCGTGTCGACGTCAGCTCGGACATTCGCAGCTCGTCTACGCGCGGCAGCGTGTGCTCGCCGCGGAGGTGTGCGGCGACCTCGGGCAGCGACGAGGCGGCGAGGACCGGGACCTCGCGGATGGCGGCTGCTTCGCCGGCGCACGCACGCGGCAGGATGACCGCCCGCGCGCCGCGCGCCCGCGCATACAGCGCGATGGGCAGACCCCCGGCGACACGTCGGAGCCCGCCGTCGAGCGAGAGCTCTCCCATCATTAATATGCCCTCGAGCGCAGCGGCCGGAACGATCTCTTGCGCCGCGAGAACGCCGACTGCGATCGGCAGATCGAAGGCCGCGCCATCCTTGCGCACGTCGGCGGGCGCGAGATTGATCGTCACCTTGCGCGGCGGGATCTTCCAGCCGGAGTGATCGAGCGCGGCGCGCACGCGAACGCCGCCTTCCTTCACTGCTCCGGCGCCGAGGCCGACGAGATGATAGCCGGGCAGTCCGTTGGACACGTCGACCTCGGCGCAGACGCCGTAGGCTTCGACGCCGAGCACCGCTGCGGATTGAACCTTCGCTAGCACGCGCGCAGACAAAGCACGGGCCGTGCCGAGCATCGCTCACGCAATCTCGCGCGCTTGCGAGGCGCAGAAGCGGAGGTGGCAACCGGTATTCGGATCGTGTCCGTATACCGGACAACAAATCGCAGCGGGTTTGTCGTAACTGCGCTGAACGCGTCGACCTCGTCGGTGGCGCGCGCGCGGCACGCAACGTGCTGAGCAACGCGCATATGACCGCGGCTCAGCTCAAGGCATTTCTCCGACGGCGAACCGAAGGCGGAGGAGGACGAATCGGAGGCCGCGATCGATCGGTTGGATCGCATGCGCCATGGATCGCGCTCGCGCTGTCGTTCGTGCTCGCTACCTTTTATATGTGTTGCGAGGAGCCAGCGTTTGGCGCGTCACGGCTTGGCGACACTCGGCTCGCTGGAGAGATCGTAGACCTCGAGCGCCACACCGCCGCGATCGAACCCTTTGCCTTTGCGCAACAGCAGCAGGCGATTGCCGGCGATCTTCCAGGTGGCACGGCGCCCCTCGCCCGCCAGACGAAGCAGCGGGCGGACGGCGTGGCCCTGTCGGTCCACCTCGACCAAGTCGATCTCGTCGGCCTCGGCTTTCTTCCGATTGACCGCGTCCGGATTGACGGGATCGACGGTCAACGACACCGCGGCGCGCTTGTCGTCGAGCGTCTGCCATTGCAGGCTGTTCGGATCGTACTTCCAGATGTCGCGCGGCATCTTCACGTCGTATTGGTCGATGCCGTCGGTGAAGAGAAGCCGGCGATGGTCGTCCGAGTAGTGCGCGATGACCGGCTGGTTGGGTGCGTCGCGCCGCAGGAGGCCGACCTGCGTGAAGGCAAGGATGTCTTTGACCTCGTTCTCGTCGAGCAGCTTTCCCGAGAAGCTGTCGAGGCGCGCGTACCGATCGGGACGGCGCATGTCGCGCGCCTTGTCGAACTCGCCGGCACGCAGCGCGGCGAGCACCGTGTATCCGCCAGCCCACCACAGGGGCTTCAAAACCGTGACGCCCTGCTTGATCTGACCCTCGGAATCTTCCCGCCAGCTGCGGCGCTTGAGCGGCTTCAAGGTCTCCGGCGAATAGGCGACGACGGTGTGCTCGACGCCGTGCTTGTCGCTCCGGGTATAGGTCACGATCGCTCGCTTGCCGTCGACGTTGGCGAGCGTCAGCTGGCCGAATGGACCGAGCTTGGCCTTGTCGGCGCCCGAGGCGGTGAACAGCTGGGCGGTCGAGCCCCCCTCGCCGCCGCGCACGACCAGTACCCGCCCTGGCGAGAGCCAATGGAGAGCGGTCGCGTCCGGGGGGGCGCCGGGAACTTTGGCCTCGCTGCCGACGATGTCGGCGAGATGCAGGGTCGCCGTGGTCGCACCGTCGGTCGTGATGAACGCGACCGCGTTGCCGTCCTCTCGCAGGGCCATCGCGTCGTCGATGAAGCCGGCTCCAGCCGAGTCGAATCGCCGCAGCGGGTTCGGCGCAGCCGTGACCGTCGAGGTGGCCAGCAGCGTCGCGCACAATGCCCAGATTCGCATGCGTCGGTTAGACCGCTAGGTGAATGGGCGTGTCAAGCCGGGGACGAGCGTGGCGAACGATTCCGGCAGCGGCGCGCTCAGTCGCAACCGATCCCCGTCGCGCGGATGCGGCACCTCGAGCGCGTGCGCATGGAGGCACAGTCGCTGAAAGGCAGGACCGCGATAGGCGTTGTCCCCGACGATGGGATGGCCGTGCGCCGACAGATGGACGCGCAGTTGATGCGTTCTGCCGGTCTCGAGCGTGAGCTCCAGGGCGCTCAGATGACGACCCTTCCACGTGGCGTGGGCCAGCGACCGATAGTGGCTCGACGCCACTTCGCCTGCCGGCGCGTTCTCCGGCAGCGCCGCCCGCAAGCGACGGTCCTCGGGATGGCGCGCGATGCGGAGACGAATGGTGCCTTCGCCGCGCAGCTCGCCGTCGACGAGCGCGACGTAGCGACGATCGATCGCGCCGCTCTCCAAGGCGGCCTGGAGCGGCGCCAGCGCACGTGGCACCAACGCGAACAAGACGAGTCCCGAAGCCTCCTTGTCGAGCCGGTGCAGCATCCGCGCGTCGGGCCCGAAGGTGCGCAGGGCAAACGCATCCAGCGCGGCCGAGCGCTGCCGGACCTCGGCTTGCGAAGCCATTCCGGGCGGCTTGTCGAGCACCGCCATCCAATCGTCTTGATGAATGATCGTCGGTACCGAGGTTGGCGCCGCCGGTGCGGCGATGAAGACGGTCAGCTTGTCCCCGATGGCAACGGCGCACGGCGCAGCAATCCGCTTGCCGCCGACGTAGACGCTGCCCGCGGTAATCCACGCCTTGGCCTGGCGTGCGTCGACTCCCAGCCGCGCGCTCAAGAGCTCGACGAGCGAGTCGGGGTCTCCCGAGGCGCGAGTGAGCACGCGTTTGTTCATCTACGAGGCTGGCAGAGCGGCAAGCGCCGTCGCCAGCTGTGCGCCGAAGGTGGCGTTGTTGAGCGCCAGGACGCGGTTCGCCGCGAGACTACGCTTCTGCGTCGCGCGCGAGACAAACGCGAGGAGGTGCGGCGTCAGCGCCTTGCCGCGAACGCCGTTGCGAGTCGCGTCGGCGAGCGCCTCGTCGACGGCGCGCCGGATGGTCTCGGCGTCGAGCGCGTGCGCCCGCGGAATCGGGTTGGCGAACAGGATTCCGGCCTGGCCGAGGCTCCAGTGCGCGGCGCAGATGCGCGCGGCGTCCTCCGGCGTCTCGACCCGATGCTCGAGGGGAAGCCCGCTCGTATAGGTGTAGAACGCCGGAAACTCGTTGGTGCGCACTCCGATGACGGGGACGGCGAGCGTCTCGAGCATTTCGAGTGTGCGCGGCAGATCGAGGATGACCTTGCAGCCGGCCGAGACGACGGCGACAGGCTCGCGGGAGAGCGTGGTCAGGTCGCTCGAGACGTCACCGCTGTCTCCGCGATGGACGCCGCCGATGCCGCCGGTGGCGAACACCCGGACGCCCGCGCGTGCCGCCGCGAACGTGGTGGCCGACACGGTAGTGGCGCCGTTCTCACCGCGGGCGGCCAGAAGGCCGAGGTCTGCGATGCCCGCCTTGCGCCAGCGCTCAGGGCCGCTCGCGCGCGCCATGGCCTCGAGCGTCGCGTCGTCGATCCCGACCTGGATCCGGCCGGCGACGACTGCGATCGTCGCGGGAACAGCACCGTGGCGGCGAACTTCCTCCTCGAGCGCGCGACCAATGTCGAGGTTCTCCGGCCAGGGCAGACCGTGCGCGACGATGGTCGATTCGAGGGCGACGACGGGCTTCTTATCGTCGAGAGCCGCGCGGACCTCGGCAGCGACGTCGATGGGGGGCGGTATCATTCAGTTGTTCTCGCGCGGCCGCCCGGCGACTTCGGCGCGAATCCGTTCCAGCTCGGCGCGGCCGATTTGATACCGCGTGTTGCAGTAGTTGCAGACCACCTCGGCCGGTTTGTTCTCCGCGATCATCTCGTCGAGGTCGACGATGCCGAGGATCGAGAGCAGCCCGCCGATGCGGTCCGGCGAGCAGCGACAACGAAAACGCACGGCGCGCTCTTCGCCGATGAACTCGAGCGGCCCGAGGCTGTAGACGCGCTCGGCAAGGAGGCGAGGCGCGGTCACACCGCTCTTGAGCGCGTCATAAAGGATGCCGGTCCGCATCGCGTCACGCACTTCGCGGACGACGTCGGGCGCACCGCCGGGGAGCGCCTGCACCAGGACACCCGCCGCCGCGACGATGGCGCCGTCTTCGCCGAGGACGACCTCGCAGCTGAGAGCCGAAGGGACCTGCTCGCTCGACAGAAGGTAGGCTTCGATGTCGTCGTCGATCTCGCCGCTCACCATGGCGGTCTGGCCCTGGTACAGCTCCTTCAGCCCGAGGTCGCGCAGCACGTTGACGACTCCGCGGCGTCCGACCAGGTCGGCCACGCGTCTCTCGGTGCCGAACTCGACGCCGGCCTCGCCGTGCGCCACGTAGCCGCGCACGTCGCCGCTCCCGTTGGCGTCCACCGTGATCGAGCCGAGAGGGCCATCCCCCATGATCTGCACCGTCACGCGCTCTTCGCCCTTGGTCAAGGTAGCGAGCAAGAGACCAGAGGTCAGCGCGCGGCCGACAGCGTAGGTCGCGGCAGGAGAGAGCTCGTGGCGACGTGCGGCGTCGGCGACGACGTCGGTCGTGATGGCAACGGCGACGCGGAGGTTGCGGTCGCGGTCGATGGCGCGCACCAGACGGTCTGCGGAATCCATTTCACTCTCGAGCATAGCAGATTGACGGGAGCGCTCAGGCCGACCATGCTCGGCTGGTGCGACTCCCCCGGACGGCCGAATTCGAAGCCGAACGCGAGGCCTATTCGCTGCGATTCTGCTGCGAGGACTGCGCACATTTCGACCTCCGCACCGAGGGCTGCCGGCACGAGTGGCCCAATGAGACCCACCGGGACCGGCCCGAGGCCAATTCGCGGTTGCCCCTCGACTTCTGTAAGGAATTCGAGCTGTGCTGACCGGCCACGAGGCGCTCGCTCGAGCACTGGCCGCCGCACGGATTCGCAGCGCCTGGTCGTTTCCGGGCGCGCCGCTGACCAAGACGCAGCTGCTGCTCGAGGCGCGGGGTGCCGGCGTCAGCCATCACTTCACGGTCAACGAGCATGTCGCGGCATCGATGGCGTTGGGTGGGGCGCTCTTGAGCGGCCACGGTACGGCGGCGATGATGAAGCACGTCGGCGTCAATGTGGCGCTCGACACGCTGGCGACCTTCGGGATGGTGAACGAGCTGCGGTCGCCGGCGCTGTTCGTCGAGGGCTTGGATCCCGGGCCGTCGGCGGCGCAGAACGCCCAGGACAACCGGGCCGCGTTGTCCCAGGTCGCGCAACTCGTGCAGTTGGAGGCGGGATCCGCCGACGAGACCTACCAACTCGTGCGTCTGGGCGCGCATGCGTCGCAGCGCTCGGGCATGCCGGTGCTCGTGCGACTGCATCCGCGCTATCTGGAGGCGCGCGCGGCGGTCCACGAGGCGCCGCCCGATCTGCCGGAAGGGGCGCTGATGATGTTTTCGCGCGCCGCCGGGCCGTTCATCTCGACGTCGGCGACCTACCGGTACCATGCCGAGAAGCGGTCGCGACGGCTGGCGCGGCTGCTGCCGCTCGTCGAGGCGCTGGTGTGCAAGACGCTGGGCGACAGCAGCCATGCGGTCGTGCTGTCGGGAACGCTGGGACCGATGGCGCA
Source organism: Myxococcales bacterium (assembly GCA_028287105.1). Lineage (GTDB taxonomy): Bacteria > Myxococcota_A > Polyangia > Palsa-1104 > Palsa-1104 > JAQBQH01. The sequence continues at coordinate 17,519 of JAQBQH010000266.1, read as the reverse complement.
CGCGCGGGCGTGGGCGCGGCGACTCTCGACGGTCAGGCTCGGAGCGGCGTGGCCGTTGCCGCGGCAGGCGCTGCTCGAGCTGATGCAGGGGCGCGACGAGGTGCTGGTCCTCGAAGAGGGGGAGCCGTTTCTCGAGCGCGAGCTGCAGGCGTTCGCGCATCGTGAGTCGCTGCAATGTCGCGTGCGAGGGGCGGGAGAGTCGCGGCCGCAACGGCTCGACGACGAGCGGATCGATACGCTGTTGGGACGCTTCGGCGGGCGGGTGCGTGCGGAGGCGGACGCGGTGGTGCGCACGGCGGCCGAGTGGAAGGCGGCGGAGGACGCGGCCGCCGCGATCGGGGAGGACGACGGCGAGCCCTGGCCGCTGTTCGTGGCGCGGACGCGGGGCAAGATGAAGGGCTTCGTGGCGAACGATCCGCGCGCGACGCTGCTGCAGAGCCTGCGCCAGCTGGACCGGCCGACCATCATCGTGTCGGGGCCGGGGCCGACGGGCGTGCTCGGAATTCGCGACCGGCTGGTCGACGTCAAGATGCACATGGGTTCGGCGGCGCCGGTGGCCGGTGCGCTCGCCGACGCGGGCGAGGTGGAGGAGCAGAGTGGGGCGCCGCTGGCGGTGGCGCTGATCGGCGACGTCAGCCACTACCACTCGGAGCTGCTCGGTATCGTCGACAACGCGGTCGCTCGACGCGAGGTGCTGCACGTCCTGGTCGTGATGAAGCGCACGGAGGGGCCGAAGACACCGGCGCTGCCGGACGACGCGCTCGAAGCGCAGCTGCGGGCGGCAGGACTGCACGTGGCGACCGCGCCGCTCGACGACCCGGGGCTGGGGGCGGCGGTAGCCTATTCCGCGTCTCGGCATGGGCCGCGCGCTCTCATTTGTTACGGTACTGCGCGTGGTGTCGAGGAGGCCGATGGCTAGATGTTCGGGATGATCCGTTTTCTGATTTCGTTGGTCATGTTTGCGGCGTTCGTCTGGTTCGCCGTGACGGTGCCGCTCGGCAAGCGAACGTTGTGGGGGCACACGTGCGCCATTTTCGCCACGCAGGAGGCCAAGGACCTGGCCGACGGCACCAAAGAAGAGGCCGAGAAGGTCGCCCGAAAGGTGAAAGGGGAGCTGCATCCGCCCGACATGTCGACGCCGCCGCGAAAGGTGAAGGCGCCGCTCGCTCCGCGCTGATCCTCGTGGCACAATTGTACGAATGCACCGGCTGACTGTTCCGGGAGCGCTGATGGTGTTCCTGCTCGGCGCACCGTCGTTGGCGGCTCCGACGCCGGCGGTTGCTGCGACGGCGGCGGCGCCAGCCAAGTCTGCGTCGGCCAAGGCCGGAGCGTCGAAGGCCGACGAGCCGCTGTGGAGCGAAGGCGCTTCGAAGGCTGCGCTGCCCAAGAACGGGCCGATCAACATGCAGTCGTTCGTGAAGCTGGCGGGGACGCTGGGACCGGCGGTGGTCAACGTCGTCGCGATCCAGACGGCGGACGGCCCCGACGACCGGCCGGGCAGTGGCAGCGGCGGCGGGGATAAGCCGCGCGGCCACGGCCGTGGTCAGGGGACCGGATTCGTCATCCACAAGAGCGGCTACATCCTGACGAACAGCCACGTCATCGAGGGGGCCGATGACATTCGCGTCCGGCTCTCGGACGAGCGCGAGCTGTCGGCGCGGCTGGTCGGTCGCGACGAACGGACCGACATCGCGCTCTTGAAAATCGACGCGGGCTCGAGCCTGGCGGTCACGCCGCTCGGCAACTCCGACGACGTGCAGATCGGCGAGTGGGTCATCGCCATCGGCAATCCGTTCGGTCTCGACCACACGGTCACGGCGGGCATCATCAGCGCCAAGGGGCGACGGGATGTGCGCCCGGGCGGCTCGCAGTCGGGCTACTACGACTTCATCCAGACCGATGCGTCGATCAACCCCGGCAATTCTGGCGGTCCGCTCATCAACGCGCGCGGCGAGGTCATTGGCATCAATACGGCCATGAACGCGCAGGCGCAGGGCATCGGCTTCGCCATTCCCATCAACATGGCGAAGGTGATCGCGCCGATGCTCAGACAGTTCGGCAAGGCGCCGCGCAGCTGGATGGGCGTCTATCCGCAGTCGGTGACCGTCAACTTGAAGAAGGCGTTCAACCTGCCCGATGGTCGCGGTGCGCTCGTCAGCGACGTGGTGAACGATTCGCCGGCGGCCAAGGCGGGCATGCAGGCGGGCGACGTGATCCTCGACTTCGATGGCCACTCGATCAAGCGTGCCGACGATCTCATGTGGCTGGTGGCGACGACGGCGGCCGGCAAGCGCGTGCCCATGACCGTCTATCGCAAGGGCGCGCAGTCGAAGGTCGAGGTGACCTTGCAGGCGGCGCCCGAGGAGCCGGAGCGCACGGCGACGCCGAAGCTGCCGCCGGGCCACAAGTCGCCGCTCGGCATGACGGTCTCCGAGATCTCGCCGGGGATCGCGCGCGAGCTGGGCAATTCGCAGCTGCGCGGGGTGGTCGTCATGTCGGTGGAGCCCGAGAGCCCGGCCGTCGAGGCGGGCCTCGAGCGTGGGGACATCATCATGCGCGTCGGCGAGGCCAATGTGCTGGGGCTCGACGACTACGCGCGCGCGGTCCGCGGTGTCGGCCACGGTGACATGATCCGCCTCCTTGTGAAGCGCGACGGCAAGAACAGCTGGTTCGCCTTCCAGAAGCGCTAGAGATGGTGGCGTCGAAACACTCCTGACAGTAGGTTGTCAGGAGGCCGAATACATCCTGACAGTAGGTTGTCAGGAGGTGGCAGCTAGCTTGTCACGCATGAGCACACCCAAACTCGTCCTGTGTGAAACGATCGACCCGGGCTTGCCGGGTATCGAGAGCTACTCGCCCTTCTGCCTCAAGGTGAACCGCGCCCTGAAGGCGGCGCGGCTGCCGTACGAGAGACGCCACGGAGCGCAGCCCGGGTCTTTCAAACGCTACAACCCGCTCGGGCAGGTGCCGGTTCTGCTGGTCGACGGGGCGCCGCTGGCGGACTCGACCGATATCTTGCGGCGTATCGCCGAGCTTCGTCCGGGCGCCTTCGCCGTCGACGCCGAGGCGTGGCTGTGGGAGGAGCTGGCCGATACCGCCGTCAACGGCTTCCTCGTCGCTGCCCGCTGGGCCGACGATCGCAACTGGCCACGCACGCTGGCGGCCTACTTCGGCGGAGCGCCCTGGTTCGTGCGCGCGCTGATCGCTCCGCGCGTGCGCAAGAACGTCATTCGTCGTCTCGAGGCGCGCGACATCTGGCGGGCGGGAGCCGAACGCTGCTGGCAGCGCTTCGAAGTGCTCCTCGATCAGCTCGAGGCGCGCGCACCGGAACGCGGATACTGGTGCGGCGGCGGCGGCGCCGCCGGCGGCGGCAAGACGATCTCCGTCGCCGACCTGGCGCTGTTCGCGCAGCTGCACAGCCTGCGGACGCCGCTGACGCAGCCGCAGCGCGATTCCCTGGCCCGGCGAAAACGTTTGAGCACCTGGCTCGATCGGGTGCATGAGGACACTCAATGCGCCGTGCCGATCGACTCTTCCGCATCATCCAGCTACTCCGCCGCCGCAAGCTGACGACGGCACGACAGCTGGCCGATGAGCTCGAAATCTCCGAGCGCACCGTTTATCGCGACGTCGCGGATCTGGTCGCGTCGGGGGTTCCGATCCGCGGGGAAGCGGGCGTTGGCTATGCGCTCGACCGCGGCTTCGATCTGCCGCCGTTGATGTTCACCGAGGATGAGCTGGAGGCATTGGTGCTCGGTGCCCGCGTCGTCGAGAGCTGGGCCGACCCGACGCTGGCGAAGGCGGCGCGCGAGGCGCTGCAGAAGGTCGAGGCGGTGCTGCCGGACCGCCTACAAGACCGGATTGGCAAGGCGACGATGTTCGCGCCCGGCTTCCACGTGCCGGTCGAGTCGGCGCGTGAGCTCGGCACCTTGCGCCGCGCCATCCGCGAGCGTCGGCGCGCACGCCTGGAATACGTCGACCGTGCGGCGGCCGCGACTGCGCGCACCATCCGACCGCTGGGGCTCTTCTTCTGGGGCCACAGCTGGACGGTCGCGGCCTGGTGCGAGCTGCGCGATGGATTTCGCGGCTTCCGCCTCGACCGGGTGCAGAAGTTGGAATTGACCGAAGAGACCTTCGAAGACGAGCCGGGCCGCACGCTCGACGACTTCTTCGAACACGTTCGAAACGGGAGGATCACATGAAACTCGGATACACGATTTTGTACGTCACCGACGTGCGGCGCTCGTTGGAGTTCTGGGAGCGCGCCTTCGGCCTCGCGCGGCGGATGCTCGACGAAAAGGGGCTGTACGCGGAGCTCGAGACCGGCCCGACGACGCTCGCGTTCGTCAGCCAGGGCTACGTTCGCGACATGTTGCCGGGCGGCTTCCGCGCCGCGCAGACGGACGAGGCGCCTCCGCCGTTCGAGGTCGCGCTCACCACCGACGACGTCCCCGCGGCGGTCGAGCGAGCGGTGGGCGCGGGCGCGCGCCGCGTCCTGGCGCCGACGAAGAAGCCGTGGGGCCAGACCGTCGCCTACGTGCGCGACCTCGACGGCAATCTGGTCGAGCTGTGCACGCCGATGTCCTGAGCTGTGCACGCCGATGTCCTGAGCTGTGCACGCCGATGTCCTGAGCTGTGCACGCCGATGTCCTGATCCGGCGAGCCGGCGTCACGCGGCGGCGCGGCTACTTGTGCCGCGCGGCGAGCCACTTCCAGACGCGTTCGCCGAAGCCGTCGCCGTAGCTGGCGACGTGGCCGCCCGGCATCATCCATAGCTCGACCGCGTTGCGCGGACAGCGCCACGCGCGCCGTCCCTTGTCGATGCCGCGCTTCGCATCGTCGCCGCCGCGCTTCGCGTCGTCTGCGCCGTCGGCTCGGCTGCACTGGTCGGCGGCCGCGAAACGGGCCAGCGCCGCGTCTGCCGGCGGGAAGCCGCCGCGCCGCGGAAAGCCGCGGCCGAGCGCGCGCCCGCCCACCGGTACGACCTCGTCGGCCTGGCCGTGCACGTCCAGCACCGACAGCGCCGACGACGGCGCGCAGCTCTCGGGCGCACCGCCGCCCATGCTCACGATCGCCGCGATCTTGTCTGCGTGCTCGCACGCCAGCCGATAGGCGAGGAACCCGCCGTTGGAGAAGCCGACGAGGTACACGCGCTTCGGATCGGCGATCCGCTTCTTGACCAGCTCGTCGATGACGCCGAGGACGTAGCCGACGTCGTCAGGCTTTGCGCCCTCGAAGTCGCAGCAGGCCGGCGTCGCGTTCCAGAAGGGCCGCCCCGCGGAATCGACACGCCCCGCCGGCACCGCGACCACGAACCCGTACTTCTTCGCGAGCGCGTCGATGCCGAGCTGCGGCGGCAGCTGCTGCGGGGCGCAGCCATAGCAGTGGAGCACCACCACCAGTGGCGCCGGCTTTTTCAGCTCTGCGTTCCGGAGGTCGTACCCGCGCTCATCGGCGCGCGCGTCGGTGGCGGTGAGGACGATGCCGCTAGGGACGATCGAGGTAAGGACGATCGCGGCCACGAAGGCCGCGCGAATCATTCGCCCGGCGGACCCGAGTCGGTGCGCCGCAAGATGACGAACTCGACGCGACGATTCTTCGACCAGCAGTTCTCGTTGTGCTGCGGGCACACCGGCTTGGTCTCGCCGTAACCGTGCGACTGCAACCGGTCCGCCTCGACCCCATGCTCGCCGAGGTACGTCTTCACGGCCGCGGCGCGATCCTCGGTCAGCCGCATGTTGTAGTCGTCGGCGCCACGCTCGTCGGCGTGTCCCTGGACCTCGATCAACAAGATCTGCGGGTTGCCCTTCAGCGTCGCCGCCACCGCATCCAAGATCGGGAACGAGATGGGCTTGATGATCGCCTTCGCCGTCTCGAAGTAGATCTTGTCGAGGATCTCGAGCTTGCCCTTGCGCAAGATGACCCGGCCCTTGTCGGGGCAGCCGTCCTCATCTTCGAAGCCGTTGTAGGTCTCCGGCTCGTTCGGGCACTTGTCGTCCTTGTCGAGGATCCGGTCCTTGTCGTTGTCCGGATCCGGGCAGCCGTCCTGATCCTCGAACCCGTCCTTGTCCTCGGGATCGTTCGGGCACAGGTCATCCACGTCGAGGATGCCGTCCTTGTCGTTATCCGGATCGGGGCAGCCGTCCTCGTCCTCGAACCCGTCCTTGTCCTCGGGATCGTCGGGGCACTTGTCGATGCGATCCGGGATGCCGTCGCCGTCGCGATCGAGATCGAGCGAATCGGGGCAGCCGTCTTCGTCCTCGAAGCCGTTCTTGGTCTCCGGCTCGTTCGGGCACTTATCTTCGCGATCGGGGATGCCGTCGCGATCGTTATCCGGATCGGGGCAGCCGTCCTCGTCCTCGAAGTCGTCGAAGTCCTCGGGATCGTCGGGGCACTTGTCGACGTCGTCCTTGATACCGTCGCCGTCGCGGTCGCCGATCGACGGCTCGAAGATGAAGCCGATGAAGACGCGGAAGTCCGGCGACCCGGTCATGCCGCCGTGGCTGGTGATCGACTTCGGCAAGAGGCCGGCGCCACCGCCGATCTCGAAGTACGACTTCGCCGCCAGGTAGACCTTGGCAGCCAGCAGCCCCTCGAGCGGATGGCCGGTCGCCTCGCCCGTCAGATCGGCGTACCCGTAGAGCTCGCCGACGAGATCGAACTTCGCCGGCACCACCGCCCACGACAGGCCGAGCCCGTACGTGAACTGCGATCCGAGCGACCGTGACTCCTGCGTGCCGCACGCCGGGTCCATCGGCATGGGCGCGACGCCGCCGACGATCGGTGCCGGCTGGCAAAACGGCATGCCGCCATTGACGCTCGGGTCGATGGGCGAGCCCATGCCGTTCAGCGTCGTGCCGATATCCGTGAACGTGTGCTTCGACGGTCGGATGAGCGCGCCGGCGTTGAGCGCCATGCGGAAGCGGCGCGAATAGCCGAACTCTTTGTCGATGATGATCTCGGGGCGGATCGTCACCTGGCCTTCGCCGAGGAACTTCTTGGCGTCGCCCGACGGCGCATACAGCGAGAACAGCATGCCGAGGCCGACCGGGTACTTCGACGTGTTGAGGAAGCGACCCTTGACGTGCAGGCCGATGTCGCCGACGTACTGGCCGCTGAAGGTCAGCGAGTTGTTGTTGTTCGGATCGGCCGCCATGTACGTCGGCGAGCGCGACCCGAACATGATGTGCACCGGCAGCGTGACGCCGACCTCGAACCACTTGAAGAGGCCGAGGGCGAACTGCAGCTGCGGCGTCAGGTAGTGCTCGACGTCGAAGCGGTTGTTGCCGGTCGCCGCCTTCAAATTGAGGACGTTGTGCGTATACGATCCAACCAGACCGAGCGAGAAGTCGAGGTGCCCGAGGATCTGGGAGGCGTTTACGGTGACATAGCCCTTGGAGTCGACCGCCGGCCGAAAGTTCTGCAGTGAAAACGCATCCGTCGTCGCATCTTGCGCGCGAGCGGAGCCGGAGGAGAGCAACAAGAACCCTAAGACAAAGAGGACTGCGCGGGGCCGCGCTCGTAGCATGTCTAAGATCCTCACACGAAGGGCTTATTAACTGACATTTGTACGTCGAAAAAGCTCGTGTTGTCAATGAAATCGGCCCTAATGACTGCAGCAACCGAATGAACCGCGCGCTCACCACGGCCTTCGCATCGGCCCGCCAGGACGGCGACGAAGCGCTGTCACCGGCGCAGATCGTCGACCTCTGTCTGCGCGCCGAAGCGAGCGGCGTCATTCTCGATGGCGGCCTGCGACCGGCGCTGTACGAGCCGCTCGTGCGCGAGCTGCAGATGCGCGGCGACGAGCTGCCGCTTGTCGCGATCGAGGTCCCCTGTCCCAATACGAGCCGACCCGGCGGTCGCGCGCCGGAGCTCGCCGCGCCCGACCGCGACGAGGCCAGCGCGGCGCTCGAGGCCGCGATCACGACCATCCGCCACGCCGGCGAGCTGCGCGCGCCCTTCGTGGTCGTGCGGTTGGGCGAGGTGCGCGCATCGACCGCCGACTGGGCGCACGCGCGCGACAAGTTCCTGCGTGGCGCGCTCGACGAGTCGCTGACCCAGCGCATGTCGCGGGCGCGCAACAGTGCCGCGGAGCGCGCCATCGACGGCGCTCGGCGTGCGCTCGATCGTCTGGCGCGCGAGGCGGAGCGGGCGGGCGCGCTCCTGCTGGTGCGGAACGGCAGGCGCTATGTCGACGTGCCGACGCCGCGCGAGCTCGATCGCCTGCGCGCGGATCTGCGCGGCGCGCCGGTCATGCCGCTGCTCGACGTGCCGGCCGCGCATCTGAACGCCGTCATGGGCTTCGCGCCGATGGCGCTCACGCTCGCTGCGTACGCCGATGCGCCGCTCTGCTACTACGGCGATGCGTGTGGCCCCATCGGCGCGCTCGCGCCCGGCCATGGCATCGTCGATCTGGCAGCGGTGCAGGCGTCGGTGTCGAAGGAGGCGCGGCTGGCCTTCAGCCCGTGGGGCGGATTGAGCCTCGACGAAGTGGTCGAAGCGCTACAAACGTCGTAGCGAGCTGCGACGGAAGCTACCCGCCGCCCGCCGCCGCCAACGCTTCGTCGGCCTGACGATCGCGCGAGCACGCCTTGTACGCGCGGTGCGCCGCCAGCTGCAACGCCGACGGCGCCGCCGGCAGCGCGCGCGCGCGATCGGCAAACCCGCACGCCTTGACCGCGCGACCGTCGGCCAGCGCCGCTTCGATAGCGAGCGCGAACGCGTCCGCCGTCGGCCGCAAGATCAAGTTGCGCTCGGCCAAGCCGCGCGCTCGCGACGCATCGCCGCCCGCGCCGAGCCAGAACCGCGCCGCGTGATCGAGGAAGGCCTCGGGATGCCGCGCCAAGAGCTCGTCGTAACGCTTCGCCGCGGTCGCGCGCAGCCGCTTCGCCTCGTCGCCGGCGACGAGCGCGGCCAGCGCCCCCGCGTACTCGGGATCGTCGCTCGACGCCGCCAGCGGCCGCAACAGCGCCGCCGCCTCCGCCCTTTGTCCCGACAGCGCCATCAGCGCCGCCAGGTGCGCCGTCGCTTGCGCGTGTTGCGGCAGCCGCGCCCGCGCCGCCTCGTAACGCTCGCGCGCGCTCGCCGGCCGCCCGCGCCGCTCCTCGACCAGCCCCTCCTGGAAGTAGAGCGTCGCCACGGGAAACGGGCTGACGTCGCGATAGTGCGCCTCGGCCGCAGCGAACTTCTCTTCCGACTCGCGATCGCGCCCCAGCGCCGCCAGCGACATCGCCTCCGCCGCCAGCGTCGGCAGATCCTGCCGCTCCGTCGCCAACCGCGCGCGCACCGCCAGCGCTTCGACCTCGCGCCCCGTCGCCGACGCCAGCGCCGCCCGCGCTTCGTCGATCTTCGCGGGCGCCGCGCCGCGCGTTGCCGCCGCATCCAGATCGCGCGCCGCGTCGGCAAACTGGTGGAACGTCGCACGCGCCGCCGCCCGCGCCAATCGCGCATCGGCGTCCTCGGGCCAGCGCTTCACCGCCTCTTGCGCCAGCGCCAGGGCCGTCTCGTAGTCGGCGATGCGACCGAGGTTGCGCCCGCGCGCGCCGTACGCCCCCGAGAGCTGCAGCCACCAGTCGATCGTGTTCGGTCGCCGCGCCCGCGCCTGCTCCCAGCCTTCGATCTGCGCGTCGAGATTGCCGACCGCGATTCCCGGATCCGTCGTGATCGTGCGATTCGCCTCGCTCGCCGCCGCACCGGCCGGAGAGCCCACCGCGCCGGACCGCGCCGCGGGTTCTCCGTCGGAGCGACTGCACGCCACGACCGCCAGCGCGACCACCGCGAGGTACGCCAGCGGCCGCATCTTCAGTTCGGCGCCGTCAAGAACGGGAAGTCGGTAGCCGACACCCCCGCCTTGTCGTTGGCATCGATCCCATCGGTGACGGCCTTCATGTTGCCGAGGTACGCGTTCACACCGGCCGTCAGGAGCGTGTAGCTCTCGTCGATGGTGTCCTCGAGCGGCGTGCGCCCGCCGCAATCCGCCGCCGCCGCGCCCAACCCGAGCGCCGACGCTTCCACCGCCAGATACAGGCCGCACGACCCCGATGCGCTGTTGACGTAGAGCTCGTCGTCGGCCAACACGCCGGCGATGAAGTCATACCGATTGCCGCCGTCGGTACCGTCGCCCATCACGCCGACCGAGTTGCCGCAGACCGTGTCGGCCGAGTCGAGAATGGCCAGGTTCTGCTCGATCGACGTCTTGAACTTCGACTGCCACATCGCCGGGTTGGTCTCCGCGTTGTAGCTGTTCTTGAAGTCGTCGGTCGTCGTGTTCGGCGTCAGGCCGAACGGATCGGTCAGCGCCGTGTTGATCGCCGGCCGCCCCATACGATCGATCTGCGCGCCCAGCTTGGGCGCCGGATTTCCCGCCGTCGACATGTCCGGCGTTCCGCTGCCGCTGTCATCACCGCAGCCACCGACGAGCGGAGCCGCGCTGCACATCGCAAACACTACCAATAGACGTTTCATGATCGGCTCCTCCTTACTGGCCCGGCTTGTTGGTGCTGGCCCAGACGCCCACGATCGGGCCGCCCTTGGTCAACAGCGACGCATCGATCGAGACCACCAGCGCCAGCACGTTGAGCCCGGCGAAATGGTCGACCGGCGCGCCGCCGTTCGGATCCTGCTTGAGCTGATTCACGAGGACGCCCGAGGTCATCGAATCGACCTTGGGACAGCCGCTCGCGTCCACCGTCGGCAACAGCGCGCCGGCGGCTCCCTTCACCGTCGTCACCAGCTTCTTGAAGCCGTCCAGGTTGAAGAAGAACGGGTCGTCGCGCAGCCCGGCCCAGACCTTGAGCTTGCCGCTCGCGGAGGCGATCCCCGTCGTCGGCGCGCCCGCGGTGGCGCCGGTGACGAGCTCGTCAGCCGCCCAACACGAGATCGCCTGCGCCGCGTCGAACTTGCAGATGACGTCGACCGAGCTGCCGGTCGTCGCCAGGATGCTCGCCTTCGACGTCGCGTGGAACACGTACAGGACGTTCGTGTCGAACTTCGCCGCCGTCGTCGCGGCCGGAAAAACGTCCATCACCAGGTACATCTTCGTGTGGTCTGCCGACATCCACGCGAATACGTCGGTGATGTCGGCTGCCGGTGATGCCGTCGCTGCGGGACCATCCTGATGGTCCGCCGCGTACGACGGCGTCGACAGCAGCCAGACGGCTGCAGCCAATACCAACTTCGTTCTCATGGGGTTCCTCCGTAGGGAGTTGCCCTTTGATTACGATCGAGCGGTGTGTGTGGATCGGTCCGAGCTGGATCGGAGCGGAATTACGGGACGGTGATCGCGTTGCGCGAGCACACGTACTTCAAGAACGAGCGCTCCTGCGGGCCGAGCTTGTTCCACGCCTGCAGCGCACCGCTGCGATCCTTCAAGAAGCAGCTGGCGGCGCCGATGATGCGCCACGCCTTGAGCGGCTCCGACTTCGACGCCTTCTTCGCGGTCTCGATGGCGTTGGCGTACTGGCCGTGCACGTACGCGTCCTGCGCGTCCTGCAACAGCTTCTCCGCCATCGGATTCGGCTGTGACGGCGGCGGCTCCTCGGTCGGCGGCTTCTCTTTCACCTTCGCCGCCGGCGTCGCTGCGACGACCGGGTTCTTCTCGGGGCGCGGCTTGCGCTCGGGCGTGACGGCCGGCTTGACCACCGGCTTCACCACGGCGCCGCAGGTCTTCAAGATCTCCTGCGCCTCGACGTTGCCCTCGTCGACGGTGAGCGCGGCCTCCACGTGCTGGCGCGCCTCCTCGCACTTGTTGGCGGCCTTGGCGCGCTTCGCCGAATCGAGGTGCCCGCGCAGGTACTGCTTCTTCACCTGCGCGTAGCGCTCGGAGCCCTTCTGACGATAGACCGAATCCTCAGCGACCTCGGCGTAGCTCGCGGCCGCCGAGTCGTAATCGGCCGGGCTGCCGTCGGCAGCCTTGACGAAGCTGTTGTACGCCTGGCGATTCTTCCGCTCGGCCTCGGCCCGCTGCCGCTTGTCACGCGCCAGCTCCTGCGCCGGATCGAGCTTGAGCGCCTCGTCGCATTTGACGATGGCGCCCTCCCAGTCTTCGGACTTCATCGCCCGATCGGCGTCGACCAACAGGCGCGCGACCGCGCTCTCGGTATCGCCCGACGGACGAACGGCCTCGCCGCTGCCGCCGTTCGACGACTTCTGCGTCATCTTGACCAGCACGAACGCGCCGCCGGCGAGCGCGACGAGCACCAGCGCCAGCACTGCGAGCAATCCCGCGCGCGACTTCTTCGTGCCCGAAACGTCGACGACCTGCGCGTCGCGATCGAAAATGAAGTCTTCGCCCGGCGAGACGAAACGCAGCCGCACGTGCCCGAGGTCGACGTGGTCGCCCTTGCGCAGCTCGACCTTGCCGTACTCCTCGCCGTTGACCCGCACGCCGTTGGCGCTCTGCAGATCGACGATGTGATGGTGGCCGTTCTCGCGAACGATCTTGGCGTGATGCCGCGAGATCGACCGATGGTTGATGACGACGTCGTTCTCGTCGGTGCGGCCGATGACCACCGCCGCCTTGTCGAGGACGAACTCCTGTCCGGCGAAATTCGACGACACGACCACGAGCCGTGCCGGCGCTTCCTGATTGCCCGAGACCGGCGGCGTCGTCGGCACAATCGACGTCTGCACCGTCGGCGCGAGATCGAGGATGCTGGCCGGGGCGGCGCCGTTCTCCTTGATGAACGGCGTCGTCTTCTGCTCGCCCATCTCGGCGGCCGGCGCACCCGACGGGATGGCCGGCGCGGCCGCGGCCGAGCCCGAGACGTTGGTCGCCTTGTCGAGCTTGAGCGCCAGCTGGTAGTCGCCGATCTGGATGCGATCGCCCTCGTTCACCGGCGCGCGCCCGGCGATGCGATCGCCGTTCACCTTGATGCCGTTGTACGAGGTCAGGTCCTCGATGAAGACGCTGCCGTTTGATTTGAGGAGCTTGGCGTGACGACGCGACACGTTCCGCTCTGTGAGCCGGATCGTGTTCCCCTCTTTGCGCCCGATTGTGATTTCGTCGCGAATGAGGGGGACGACGGTCGTCTTTCCTTCGTCGTCCTCTATGATGAGCTTATACATGCTCGTCCGCGACGGTCGTGACTACAGAATGGCGTAAAACAGTTTATTTGTTCGCCAGGTTATCGTCAACACCTTAGCGGCCCGCCGTTTTGTCGCCCGGGATTCCGATCTGACCGGGTCGCGCGAAGATGTTCCATGCCTTCAACTGATCGTACGCCGTCTTGAGCTGGAAGTCGTCACCGATCGACGTGTACGCCGCCGTAATGGCCGGAGTCTTCCCCTTGGCGGTCACCACCCCCTGGCGAACGGCGTCTTGCAGGTTGCGCAGATGGCCCTGCAGATCGCGCTCCTTCTGCTGCGGCTCGTCACCGTGCTGCGGCTTCATATCGGCAAGCTTGACCTGCTCGACCACGATGTCCGGGTTGATCCCGTGCTCCTGGATCGACTTGCCCGACGGCGTGTAGTAGCGCGCGATGGTCAGCTTGAGCGCCGAGCCGTCGTCCAGCTCGATGACCGTCTGCACCGACCCCTTGCCGAAGGTCTGCGTGCCCATGATGGCGGCGCGACCGTGATCCTGCAGCGCGCCGGCGACGATCTCCGACGCTGACGCCGACCCGCCGTTGACCAGGACGACAATCGGGAAGCCGAGGCGCGTGCCGCGCGAATGCGCCTTCTCCTCGTCGATGATGCGACCCCCCTTGCCCTCGGTGCGGACGATGAGACCCGCGTCGATGAACTCGTCGGCGATACGCACCGCTTGATCGAGAAGGCCGCCTGGATTGTTGCGCAGATCGAGCACGAGTCCGCGCAGCTTACCGCCCGGCGACTCTTTCTCCAGGCGATCCAGCGCACTTTCCATGTCGCGATCCGAATTTTCGCTGAACTGCTTCAAGCGCACGTAGCCGTAGCCCGGCTCCAGCGTCTTGGCGACGACGTTGTCGATCTTGATGATCTCGCGCAACAGGTTGTAGACCCGCGGCTCCTTCCAACCCTTGGAACCGGGCCGGATGACCGCCAGCGAGACGGGCGAGCCCTTCTTGCCGCGCATCTTCTGGACCGCGTCGTCCATGCGGATGGCATGGGTCGGCTGGTCGTCGATGCGGATGATCTGATCGCCCGTCGCCAGCCCGGCCTTGGCCGCCGGGGTGCCCTCGATGGCCGACATCACGGTCAGGACGTTTTCCTTCGTCCCGTCGCTGGCGGGGCGCATCTCGACCTCGATGCCGACGCCGCCGAACTGACCCGAGGTGTCGATCTTCATCTCCCGATACTGGTCGGGCTTGAGGAAGCTGGTGTGTGGATCGAGCGTCTCCAGCATGCCGCGAATGGCACCATAGATGAGCTCGTCCTGGTCCACGTTCTCGACGTAGTTGTTCTCTACGTAGGAGAGCACGCGCGTGAAGATGTTCAGCTTGTGATACGGGCTGTACTTCTTCGGAAGCGCGGTGGCCACGCCGCCGACGACGGCGACGCCCATGAACGTGGAAAGCACGGAAACCACTAGAACGAAGGCGGTGGAGCGCGGCCGGCGCATGAAACCTCCTGGATTGGGTGTGCGCATGTCGCGGACCCTTTATGATAGCCCGTTGCCATGCGCGCAGCAATCAGCCTTCTCGTGATGTTCGTCGCGGTCTCGCCTTCGTCTTCCTCGGCCAACGCGGCCGAGCGGGCCGACGCGCCGGAGCGCATCCTCGGGATGGCGCTGGCGGAGGCCCAACTGGGACATTGTACGGAGGCGCTGGCACATTTGGATCAGTATCTCGCGGCGACGGCCAGTCCGAGCCCCGACGCCTTCGACATCATGCGCCGCTGCCCTCGCCAGCCGGGGGCGGCGCCAGCGACGGGAAGCGCGAGCGCACCGGCCGGCGCGACGGCGCCCGCCTCAGCGGCTGCGGCACCCACATCGGCCCCGGTTGCGCACAAGCCGCGCGGCCGATGGTTCCTGGTCGACGTCGAGGCGGGGGTCAACGTGCCGATCACCAGCGCCACGCGCCAGGCGGCCTTCCTCGGCACCCTCGAGCTGGGCGTCGCCGTATCCAATCGCCTCGGCCTCGACGTCGTGCTCCTCGCCGAGTCGCTGGTGAGTCGCGCCGTCGTCACCGCGGACGGCCTGCTCTCGACGATCTTCAGCGAGAACCTGCTCGTGGGCGTCGAGGAGCGCCGCGTGATCTGGCGCCGCCTGAGCGTCTTCGGAACCGTCGCCATCGGCTTCCTCGTCGACAGCTACCGCGGCTTCCGCTCGGCGGCGGCGCTGCACTTCGACGCCGGCGTCGGCTGGACCCTCGGCCCCGGCGACCTACGCCTGCGCCCGCTCGACTTCGGCGTGCTCATCGAGAGCGACCGCACCGTCGGCGCCAGCTGGCGCGGAACCGCGGGCTACGCGCTCCGCTTCTAGCCACCGCTTAGCGGCGCGAGAGCCAGTGGGTCGGGTCTATCGGGGTGCCGGCCTGCGCCAGCTCGAGGTAGATCGTCGGGCCGGTGGCTTCGCCGATGACGTCGCCGTCGCCAACCTGGTCGTCGACGGCGCAGCGGGTGATGCCGACGCGCGCGATGAGCGTGACGTAGCCGTCGCCGTGGTCGATGGCGACGCCGTGGCCGAGGCCGGGCACGTCGCCGACGAAGCGGACGCGGCCGGCGGCGGGGGCACGGATGAGCTCGGCGGCGTGCGTGCGCAGCTCGATGCCGCGACGGGTGAGCGTGACCCCGAGCGCGGCGTCGCGATGCACGCCCCACGCACCGACGACCGGTCCGGCGACGGGCCGCACCAGCGCCGATTGCTTGAGCTGCAGGCCGGCGGCGGGCGCGACATCGGCGAGCGCCACCTGCGATCCGAAGTCGAGCGCGCGCGCCAGCGCCTCCTTGCGGCGCGCCTGCTCGATGTCGAGCTCTCGCGCCTCGGCACGCACCGAGCGCAGCTCCTCCAGATCGCGCGTGACGACGCGGCGGACCGATTCGCGCCGCGTGTCGAGCTCCTCGACGGAAGACGCGCCGGCGAGGAGCCGCAGCGTTCCGCCATTGGACAATTTGTAGAGCGCGCGCAGCCGCTTCTTCAGCTGGCTGCGGCGCAGCGCCTGCTGCTCCTCGAGCGCGCGCGACCGCCGCTCGAGATCTTTGACCTCGGCCTCGGCGGCGATGCGATCGGCGTCGACCGCTTCGGGCGGACGTCCGGCGAACGCCACGCCAGCGACGAGAGCGACGGAGAGGAAGAGCAGCGCCCGCGTCACGCCCGCTGCCCCGCGCTCATACTTTGACGTAACGGCCGAGCGCCAGCGCCGAGCCGCACAGTCCGAGGAGCGTGCCGCAGACGAGCGCCATCATGACCTGGCCCGCGGTGAAGAAGCCGAGTGGCCCGGCCGCCAACCAGCTGCCGAGCACCGACTCGAGCCGCGGCGAGGCCAGCCGGTAGAGCCCATACAATAGAAGCACCGCAACGCCGCTGCCGAGCGCGCCTTGCAGCCCGCCCTCGACGAGGAAGGGCGCCTTGACGAAGCCGTTGGTCGCGCCGACCAGCTTCCAGATCTCGATCTCGTCGCGGCGCGCGAAGACGCCGAGGCGGATGGTCGACCCGACGATGTAGAGACAGGCGCAGAGGACGAGCGCGGCCACGAACCAGCCGGCGGACGACAGGAGGCGCTCGAGGCCGCGCAGGCGGCTGGCCCAATCGCCCATGAGCTCGACGTCCTCGACGCCGGCGGTGTGGCGCAGCTTCTCGAACGCGGGATGCGCGCGCAGGACCTCGGCGACGCCGGGCTTGAGCGATACTTCGATCGACGCCGGCAGGAAGCCCTCTTCGACCCCGTCGAGCAGCTCGGCGCGGCCGCCGAGGCTGCGCTGCAGCCGCAGCCACGCTTCGTGCGTGCCGACCGCGCGCACGCTGGCGACGCCGGGCAGCTTGCCGAGCGCGCCGGCGACCTTCTGCGCGCGCGCCGGTGTGACGCCGTCCTCGAGGTAGACGGTCATCTGCACGCCGCCGCCCCAGCTCTCCGACAGCCGCCGCACGTTGAGCGCCGCCAGCTCGACGACGCCGACGAGGAGGAGCGACAGCGCGATGGTGCCGACAGCGACGAGCTGGATGAGCGGGCTCTTGCGCGCGCCGTCGACGCCGCGCAGGAGGTTACGCGCGAACGACACGGATCACCTCGGTGTCATCGGGAGACTCGCGCGTGCCGAAGCCTTCGGTCTCTTCGTCGTGCCGCACCGGACGCGCGGGTGGGAGATCGACGTCGAGCAGCTCGCCGTCGACGAGCCGGGCGCAGCGCCAACCGTGCGCGACGCCGAAGTCGACGACGGCGGGATCGTGCGTGGCGACGACGAGCGTGGTGCCGCGCTGATGGATCGCCTCGAGCAGCTCGAGCAGCTCGCGCGAGCGTTGCGGATCGAGGTTGCCGGTCGGCTCGTCGCCAAGGAGGATGGCCGGTTCGCCGACGATGGCGCGGGCGACGGCGACGCGCTGCTGCTCGCCGCCCGACAGCGACGCGGCGCGGGCGTCGGCGCGGGCCGCGAGGCCGACC
>JAQBQH010000252.1 GCA_028287105.1 Myxococcales bacterium | reverse complement strand
CACGGGACTGCCGTCAGGGTTACGCAGGGGTTTCTTCAGCGTCATCGTGTAATCGGCCCATGCGCCGGCCTTCGCCTTGGTAAGCGCTGCCCAATCTAGATCGCTGCTCCCGTCATGCGCGTTGGCGGGCGAGGAAGCCGCGTCCGCGCGAGCAGACCCAGACAGGTCGGCAGCCGCCGCCAAACGCGGCGTCGTGGACTTCCCGTGCAAGACGGTGACGCTAATAACGAAGCCGCTGACGGCCGGCTCTGGATCGGCACTGAGCGTCACCTCCGCCTGATAGCCGCCGTTCGGCTTCGTCTCTGTGCGCACGTCGTAGACGAACGTCCACATCTTGCGGATACCGGCGAACGAGATGTTCGTGCCGATCTCGGTGCTGTCGTAGTGGGCTTCTAACAGCCTGCCGAAGGTGCGGCTTAAGCCGTCCAGCACGCTGCCAAACTGCGCCTCCGTCGACGAGGCACGGGCGCGGTGGTCCATCTTGAGGTAGGCGGCGTGGCGTTCCCCAGCGATCACGTCGCGAATGAAGGCGTCGGCGAGCGAACGCAGCGCCGCCCGCGAAGGTTCGGGCTTAGGCGCCTCCTGCGAAGGCTCGGGCTTCGGCGCCGTAGGCGGTGGGGGCGGGCTCGGCGCCGCTGGTGACTGCCCGCGCTCACACGCCGTCACAAGGAGGAAGCCGAGCACGAGAAGACGCGGGCTGCACCACGACAACATGCGGTGATCCTAACAGACGCCCCCAAACAGAGTGCGTGATGGCGGACACTCAGCCCGTCGCGAAGACCGATGGTGGTTGGTCGTGCCGCTCAGGCTGACGATCCCGAGGGCGGCGTGGGTCGCGAGGAGGTTGACGATAAATCTCTAGCGTGGCGGGCCAGAAAACAATTGATACACAGACGTCAAGACGAGGAGAACGAGCGGGGTAAGGATCACAGCAAACAATAGTCGATACAGGCTGCTCAGCCGCTGTAGGCTGATCTGGAGCGCGGCCTCGGAAGGCTCGTTCGACAGGTTGTCGAACGACGAAGCTGTCCTGTGCGTCACCCATCCCACCGTCACCACCGCCGTGCCTTCTAACAAGATGATGATGACTGCCTTTGGTGGCCACCGGGTCCACAACCAGGTGAGACCCAAAGCAACCAAGAGGAGCGCAGAGAGCACGAATAGACAGATTGCGACCGCTCGCATTCTTTTGGCAGCGCTTGCCGACAGTCGACGTTCCTCGGTGCCGAATGAAATCTGTGTGCTCATGTGCCTCGTCCGCAGCCTCCACGCGATTCTATATGCTGAGTACCACTTCCGACTGGGTGAGTAGTGCGATGCGCGTCACGGTGGCACGATAGTCGCGCCGTTCAGGCCGACGATCATGAGGCCGGCGTAGGCCCGCAGCTTCCGCGCAAAGTGTCATTGCGGCACCAAGCACTCAAGCGCCGCCGTCACCCACCCGACGATCGACACGTGACGCTCAGTCCCGGGTGGATGCCAGTAGAGGTGGCCCAGCGCCTCTCGCACGTGTGCTCGCCGCACGTCCTCAAGGTTAATGTCACCGTACGCGGCGAGCGCCGTCGCGACGAAACGTGGGCCGAGCGAGTGCACGTACAAAAACTCGGTCGCGGCGCAGTCGATGCCGGAATAGTCGAGATCGAATACGCCGACGATCGAGCCGTTGTCGGCGAGGCACAAGTTCCAGAAGTGCAGGTCGGCATGGATGACAGCATCGGGCGGCGGAACGTCGGCCAACCACGGCCGCACGCGGTCGGCGGCGAGCTTCGCGGCAGCGGACGCACTCGACGCATGTAGCCGCGCGATGGCGTCGTCGAGGTCGAGCGCTCGGCGGCGACATAGGCCGATACCTGCTGCGGAGGCGTCGGCGGCAGAAGCCGCGCTCCTGATCTTCCTCGCGAGGTCGCCATAGCTGGCCGCAAGTCGCTCGCCGAACGGCGTTAGCGGCGCGTCAGCGTACCTGCCCCAAGCGTCGGGCGGTTCTCGCCCAAAGAGGCGCGGCTCGATCGTGGGCCCGGTTATTCCGTGCATGCGCTCCCGGACTTGCACACGAAGGCGCGGATCTTCGCCGATGACACGCGGCGCGGGCACTCCGGCCGACCGCCATCGGTCGAGCAACCATCCCTCGCTCTCAAGTCGCCGCCAGCCTGCATCGTCATCGACCGCGAAGGCGACGACGTCGTCGGCAAGCGCGAGCCATCGAGACTCCTGCCGCGATACGTCGAATGTGCCTGTGACCAGCGCCGCGAAGCGGTCGCGCACGTCGTCCATCGTTGCGGCTGATTGTAGATCGCCAGTGATTTGCAGGCTCGTCGTGCCGTTCAGGCTGACGATCCCGAGGGCGAGCGAGGCGGCTTTGGGGAAGAGGACCGGAGCTTGGGCGTGCCGCTCGGCGTCTTGCCGTGGTAGGCGTACCCATCGCGCGCCTTCCGCGGCGGATGTAGCGTCTCCCCGCGCGCCAGCATCGCCACGAAGTCGGCGATGCGGCGCGCGCGCGTCTCCGCCTTCTTGGCCGTCTGCAGGCGCCACAGCATGGCGTAGCGGTTGGCCGAGTCGACGGCGGCGAAGGCTTTGGCGGCGCGCGCGTTCTTCGCGAGCGCAGCCGCGAAGTCGTCGGGCACGGCGGCGCGGCTCGGCGAGTCGTAGGCCGCCTCCCAGCGCCCGTCGCTTTGGGCGCGCTCGACCTCGGCGAGGCCGGCCGGCTGCATCTTGCCGGCGGCGATGAGCGCGAGCGCTTTTTCGCGATTGATCTTGGACCAGACGCTCCGCTTGCCGCGCGGACAGAAGCGCTGCAGCCAGAAGCGATCGTCGCGCGGCTGCTTTTGCCCGTCGATCCAGCCCCAGGCCAGCGCCACCTCGATGGCCTCGGCGTAGCTCACCGAAGCCACGCCGGAGCCCTTCTTGGCCAGCTTGAGCCAGATCCCGTCCGACGAGGCATGGTTCTTCTTGAGCCACGCCTGAAAGGCGCGGGCATTGGCGAACGCGAACTCCATGTTCGCGATGCTACCTCATGCGCGCGAGGCCACACGATGCGCGCCGTTCAGGCTGACGATCCCGAGGGCGGCGTGACTAATCAAACCTCCCCGTTTGTCTCGAACTTGTCGAAGCTCGCTCGCCTGAGTTCGAACCGGATACGCCACACGCAGCTACCGCCATCCATAATGAGCGGCGGGCACGCCACGGCACGGTGCTCAAACCAGTCGCCACAAATCCCGTCGACGAGGATGTGGCCGTCCGTCGATCTCCTGCTCGCTCTCCTGGTGACCGCCTTCGCGCCGCTATGGCTGCTGGCCGTCCGCGTCGAGCGTTCACCGTCACGGTAGTTGTTGGATGATGCCGGGAATGAAAGCGCGTTCATGCCGGCTGGTAGCTCCGCGATCGCCTGTTCACGGTCAGGATCGATCGCTCGTCTGCTTCCGTCGGCATGCTCCAGCGTCGTGGCATCGCGCAACCACACGGTACGCGGCGCAAGCGGCCCGCCATTGACGCCCGTGGCGTCGCGCCTACGCTCTCGCTTGCACCTTTGACGGAGGCGAGCGCATGCGTGCTGTGGTGTGGCGTGGAATCGGCGACATTGCCGTCGAGGATGTACCCGAGCCGAAGATTGAGGAAGCGACCGATGCGATCGTCCGGCTGACCGCGAGCGCCATCTGCGGCACCGATCTGCATTTCATCCGCGGCACGATGCCCGGCATGAAAAAGGGAACCATCCTCGGGCACGAGGGCGTCGGCGTGATCGAGGAGCTCGGGGACGGCGTTCGCAATTTCAACGTGGGCGACCGGGTCGTCATTCCGTCGACCATCGCGTGCGGCAACTGCTCGTACTGCCGCAGCGGCTACTACGCGCAATGTGATGAGGCGAATCCCAGCGGCGAAACCGCCTTCTTCGGCGGTCCCGAATCCGCTGGCGGCTTTCAAGGACTGCAGGCAGAGAAGGCGCGCGTCCCGTATGCGAACGTCGGGCTCGTCAAGCTCCCCGACGAGATCAGCGACGACCAGGCGATCCTACTGTCAGATATCTTCCCGACCGGCTGGATGGGCGCGGAGAACGCGCAGATCAAGCCCGGCAACAGTGTCGTCGTCTTCGGATGCGGCCCCGTCGGTCAGTTCGCCATCGCCTCGGCGCGCCTCATGGGCGCGGGCCGCGTGTTCGCGGTCGATCAGGTGCCGTCGCGGCTCGACATGGCGCGCGCGCAAGGCGCGGAGGTGATCGACTTCAGCAAAGAAGATCCCGTCGCGACGTTGAAGGAGCTGATGGGCGGAAGCGGACCGGATCGCGCCATCGATGCGGTCGGCATGGATGCCGAACGGCCCGACCATGGACCGGCTGCCAAGAAGCTGAAGAAAGAGGGCAAAGACAAGGAGCTCGACGAGGAATTGGCGCGCGCGGTCCCCAAGCAGAATCCGCACGGCGACAACTGGCATCCGGGCGACGCGCCCTCACTGGCGCTGCAGTGGGCGGTCGAGGCGCTCGCCAAGGCGGGAACGCTCTCGATCATCGGCGTGTACGGAATGGGAAATTCCACGTTCCCCATCGGTGCCGCCATGAACAAGAACCTGACGGTGAACATGGGTAACTGCAATCATCGCCGTTACATCCCGAAGCTCATCGAGCTGGTGATGGCGCGGGCGATCGATCCGTCGCAGATCTTGACGCAGCGCGCGGCGCTCGCCGACGCGGTCAGCGCGTACGAGGCGTTCGACAGGCGGCTGGAGTCGTGGATCAAGGTCGAGCTGCAGCCGGTGCAGTGACCGTCGTTCCGTCGCGAGGGCGGCGTCAACCGCGCGAGGTGCACCATGAGCTCGATCGCAACCCCGGGGCCCGAAGCGCGGGCCGGTATTGCTCGCTGGTATACCGTCATCGAGGACATCGTGTACGTCGGGCTGGGTCTGCTGCTGGCGGCCATCGTGGTGCTGCTGCTCGTGAGCACGGCGATCAGCTTCGGGCGTAGCGCGGTCGGGTGGTCGTTGGCCGCGAACATCGCGGGCCTGCTCGACCAGATCCTGCTCATCCTCTTGTTGGTGGAGCTGCTCTACACGGTGCAGGTGTCGTTCCGCGAGCATGCTCTGGTACCCGAGCCGTTCCTGCTGGTCGGACTGATCTCGGTCATCCGGCGGGTGCTGGTGCTGACCGCGGTGATGGGCGAGAAACACGAGAAAGGCGAGGTGCCGACGCAGCCGCTCGTGTTGGAGCTGGCGGTGCTGGCCGGCTTGATCCTTGCCTTGGCGTTCTCGCTCGTGCTCTTGCGGCGGCGCGAAACGCCGCCGACAGCGACACGGGCCTGAGGCGGCGCCCCCTCAGTGCACCGGCCAGTGGCTGGTGCCCCAGCGCGGGGGCGTCCTGTCGCCGGCCCGCTCCGTGTTCGGTGGCGTCGGATGGCGACGCCCCGCCATGACGCGCATCCTGATATAGCGGCGCAGCGTGCCGAGCTGCGTGACCAACAAGATGCCCGCGCCCGCGACCACCACCACGCCCGCGACCAGGGCCGCTCGGTTGGCGAGACTGCCGTTGTCGAAACCTCGTCTCATCGCCGATCTCCTTGGACGGCGCGCTCGCCGTCCTTCAGCAGGGTTTGCACCAGGGCGATCGCCAGATCGACCGCCTGGTTCACGTCGTCGCTGAGCCCGATGCGCTCGACCAGATCGCCCGCTTCGCATCCGACCACGACCATGCGCGCCGGTGGTGCGCCGAGCGTGCGCGTCATGGCGAACACGGCGCCGAGATCGATGCCGTGCGCGTCGGCGACCGCCGCGCCGCCCCCACCGGCCTCGGGATCGATGACGTAGAGCGTACCGGCGCGCCCGCCGCGCGCCACGGCGTCGACGATGATGGCGGCGTCGTAGCCGCTCGTGAGCTCGTAGGCCAGGTGCACGCCGCGGATTCCGAAGTCGACGACCGCGACGCCGTCGGGCAGGGGGCGCGAGCGCAGTTGGCGCGCGACCTCGCAGCCGAAGCCGTCGTCGCCGAAGAAGACGTTGCCCACGCCAGCCACGAGCGTGCGCGTCACGACACCGCCTCCACCAGCTCCAGCTCCTCGGGACGGAAATGGAGGTGGCGCCCGTACCAGCGATGCAGCTCCGCGGCCGGGTCGTCGTCGAGGATCACCGCCAGGTGGGTCTGTCCGTCGAGATCTTCGCGCACCTCTTCGACGATGCCGATGCGGCCGTCGAGGAACATGTCCTGCGCGTCCGTGCGGCGAGTGCCGGTGGCGACGCCGAGGCGCACGCGCACGCGGCTGCCTTGTCCGATCGTGTCTGCTTGCCCGCTCGCGTTCGTCTTACCGCCGCCGCCCTTGCCATGCAGCGCCAGGAGCGCGCTGTCCGACAGCCGCTCGGCGCGATCGATGACCTCGGCGGCGCGGCGATCGGTGGCGCGCGCCTCGCGCTTCTCGTCGTCGGTGAGGCTGCGTGTGGAGAGCGCGAGGAGCTCGTCGATCTCGGTGCCGTCGAAGGTATCGCCCGGGCTCTCGGCCGCGATCTGCGGGTGATCGTACAGCACGATGGGCGACGCCAGGAGCAGCCCCTTCGCTCCCGGCTCGCCGGCGAGCACCGGAAACAGCCCGACGTTGCGGCAGCTCTCGGCGGCCGCGCGCGCCTCGGCCGGTGGATCGAGCAGCGACACGAACGCACCGTCCGACACCGAGAGCACGAGGTGCGCGCCCACCAGGGACGACACCACCGCATCTTCGCGCAGCGCCGCGAAATCCTCGAACGGCGTGACGTTCTCGAGGGCGATGGTGAGCTTCCAGAGCTCGTGCCCAGTCGACGCCGTCAACGCGGCCGACGCGGTCAGCGTCAGCGCGAGCGCGCGCTGCGTGCGCACCACCCGGCCCACGAGCGCGCCGTCGCCATCATGGAGCGTGCGCTCCTGCCGGCTCTCCTCGAGCCGCTCGTCGAGCACCCGAGTCCGCTCGCACGGCACGTCGATGGTGAACGGCAGCTCCCGCTCGTTCGCCTCTTCCCACGTGATGTGCTCCTGGGCGCCCACCGTCAGCGACTCAACGGCGCGAAACCTGCCTTCGCCGATCGCCGCCTCGACCTCGCGCCGCTCGACGTGCAAGAAGCGCAGCCGCCCTTCGATCCGCGGCAGCGTCGGCCCGCGCGCCTCGACCAGACACTCCAGCGTCATCGACGAAGGCTCGCAGCCGCCGGCTTCGCTCCAGGTTCGCGGCGCGACCACGCCAAAGGTCCAGCGGTAGCGGTTCTTGCGCGACGAGGCACGATACGGATAGAGCACGTAGCCTTCGTACAGAATCGCGTCCGCGATGCGGCGCGCGCGCTCGAAGCTCATCGTTCGACCTCCGACAACAGGGTCTCGATCACGCCGTCCCAGCTCGCCAGTGCGTGCCGCCCCTTGAACGCCATGAGCGCATCGATGGTCTGTTTGCGCAGTCGCAGCCAGCCGGCATTGGGGAAGTGGCCGTCGATCGCTTCGCGCCACAAGCGCACCGGCAGCCGCCACGCCGCTTCGCGATCCCACGGCATTGGCGTCATCTCGATTCCCCGCTCGCCGCGCGCGAAGATGGTCCCGCGGAAGAGGAGCCGCACGGGTACGTCGCCGTCGTCGAGCGCGTGGAAATACTTCGCGGCGCTGACCTCGAGGTCGTAGCTGCACGGGATCGACAGCTCGACCTCGGTCTGGCCCGAGAATGGGGGTACGAAGAGCGACGTGTCGATCCACGGCAGCGGCCGCACCGTCGACGACCAGCGCCGCGGGGCGCCGAACAGGTCGACCAGTCGCTCCTCCTCGGCGGGTGAGTAGCGGCGACGCTGCGGCTCGAGGTTGAGCTGGCACTGCAGCGCCACTCCCTCGACCGCCAGCCCTTGCCGCTCGTCGATGGCGAGCGCCAGCACCACGGTCGGCAGCGCGGCGTGCGGCTCGACGCGCGCGCCGGTGACCGTGAAGGTCAAGGCTGGCATGGGGCCGGCTCGCTGCGCTGGCGAACGCCGGCGAAGAAGTCGTCGATCTCGCGCCAGGCCAGCTCGCCGCCGTCGAAGCCACGCCAACAGCGCTTGACCCGGCCCACCAGCTCGTAGCAGGCGGAGATCGGCATCAGATAGCAGTCGAAGCGGCCCTCGCGGTCGCCGGCGACGAGCAGCGCCTCGACGTCGGGCTCGACCAGCGCGGCGAGCGGGACGGCGCTGGCGAACTCCTGCCACGCCTCGAGGCCCAGCGTCGATTCGGTGGCGCCCGCCGGTCCGGGATAGAACGCCGTCCAGCGGTCCGCGGCGGCGTGGCGGAAGAAGAACGCCAGCCGCACCGGAATCTGCAGCGCCGACCACGACTGCTCGTCGAGCGTGAACGCGGGATCATGCAGCCAGCGATCGGGCGCCGCGCGGTAGCGCTGTCCCGGGCCCTGGAACAAGAGCGCGCAGGCGGAGCAGCTACAGCGCAGGGTCCGCTCGGTCGTGTCGACGAGGTGGCGGTGCTCGCGCGCGATCGCGACGCCGCATAGCTCGCAGCGGGCCGCGGCGTTGGCCACGCGACGGCGTACGTAGGGCGCGATCGCGCGCAGCGACATCATGGCATCGAGCCCGCGCTTGCCCGCGAGCGCGACAGATCGAGCTGCACCAGCGGCGGCGGCGCCTCCGCGCTCCAATCGGCGCCGCCGATCTCGATCGCCGCCAGATCCGGCGCCGCCTCTTCGATCGCCTGCCGCAGCGCCTCGTCGACGGCGGCGCGCGGAATCGCGCAGCGCCACTGGCCGGCGAGGGTGACTGCGAGCACCGCGCGCTCGTCGATCGCCAGCTCGATGGCGCCTCCCGCGTCGCCCAGAAGCGCCCGCACGCGTTCGACGGCGCTGCGCGCGCGCTCGAGCGGCGGCACCGGATGCATGCCGTGCAGCGCCATCAACGAGCTCACGAGATCGTCCGCGCACAGGCGTCCGCGCAGTTGCTCGTCGAGCGCGCCCACCTCCTGCACGAGGCGCAGCGTGCGTCCCAGCGCCGACCCGTAGAGCGCGACGAGACGCGACACGAGCTCCTCGACCCGTTGCCACGCCGCCGGACCGACGCTGGCGCGCACGTCGCCCAGGAGTCGCTCGATCCGTGCCGCGTGCCCGCGCGGATCGTCCGACCCCGCGTCACTCGCGCCCGGCGTCGCGTCACTCGCGCCCGACCCCGCGTCGCCGGCATCGGTGGCCGTCGCCGTCCCGCTCATCGCTGCTTCTCCTCGAAGTGGAAGGGCGAGTGCACTTGCTCGATGACGCGCCCGCCGGCGTAGATGTGCACGCCGCAGGGCAGACACGGATCGAAGCTGCGCACGGTGCGCATGATGTCGATGCCCTTGAACTTGTCGGGCGGGTTCTCCTCGAAGATCGGCTGCCCCTGAATCGCGTCCTCGTAGGGCCCCGGCGTTCCGAAGCTGTCGCGCGGGCTGGCGTTCCACGGCGTCGGCGGGTACGGATGGTAGTTGGCGATCTTGCCGCCGCGGATCACCATGTGATGCGACAGGACCCCGCGCACCGCCTCGGTGAAGCCGCAGCCGATCGCGTCCTTGGGCACCTTGAAGCTCTCCCAGGTCTTGTCGCGCCCCGCGCGCAGCTCCTGCAGCGCCTTATCGACGAAGTGCAGCGCGCAGGCCGCGGCGTAGGCCTGAAAGTACGAGCGGGCGCGATCGCGCTCGATGGTGTTGGACCACTTCGGGATCTTCCACTCGAAGCGCGCCTCCGGCTTCGACGCGCTGCGCGGCAGGTTGATGACGACGCTCTTGCCCGTCGCCTTGATGTAGCCGATGTCGACCAGGCCCGAGAGCGCCGTCGACCACAAGCGCGCGATCGGCCCGCCGCCGGTGTCGAGCGCCAGGTGATTCTTGCCGTCGTACCAGCGCGGCGACATGACCCAGCTGTACTTCTCGTCGAAGTCGCGCTTCTGCGGCATCGGGATGGTGGTCTGGTTCCACGGATGGCGCCCGTCGACGGGATTGCCGAGCGGATCGTGGGTGACGAACTTCTCGTCCGTCTGCCAGTCGCTGTAGTACGACGAGCCGAGCAGGATGCGGATGCCGAGGTTGATCTGCACCAGGTCGTTGGTGACCAGCTTGCCGTCGACGATGATGCCGGGCGTCACGAACATCGCGCGCCCCCAGTTGGTCATGTCGGCGTACCTGAAGTTGCACACCTCGGGATCCTGAAAGCTTCCCCAGCAGCCGAGGAGGATGCGTCGTTGGCCGACCTCGTGATAGCCGGGCAGCGCCTGGTAGAAGAAGTCGAAGAGGTCGTCGTGCAGCGGCACCACGCGCTTCAGAAAATCGATGTAGCGCATGAGCCGCGTCGTGTAGTCGCTGAACAGCTGCACCGTCGCCACGGTGCCGACGCCGCCCGGGTACAGCGTCGAGGGATGCACGTGGCGCCCCTCCATGAGACAGAACATCTCGCGCGTCAGGCGGCTCATCATCAGCGCTTCGCGATAGAAGTCGCCTTCGATGGGGTTCACCGCCTTCATGATGTCGCCGATGGTCCGGTAGCCATGCTCGGCGGCGTGCGGCGCTTCGGTCTTGGCCGCGCGCTCCCACACGCCGGGGTTGGTCTCCTTGACCATTTTTTCGCAGAAGTCGACGCAGACCAGGTTCTCTTGAAAGATGTTGTGGTCGAACATGTACTCGGCCGCTTCGCCGAGGTTGACGATCCATTCAGCCAGGTGCGGCGGCTTGACCCCGTAGGCCATGTTCTGCGTGTAGCAGGAGCAGGTGGCGTGGTTGTCGCCGCAGATGCCGCAGATGCGGCTGGTGATGAAGTGCGAGTCGCGCGGATCTTTGCCTTTCATGAAGACGCTGTAGCCACGGAAGATCGACGAGGTCGATTTGCACTCGGCGACCTTGCGCTTTTCGAAGTCGATCTTGGTGTAGATGCCGAGGCTCCCGACGATCCGGGTGATCGGATCCCAATTCATCTCCACCAGCTTGCCGCTGGGGCCTTGCGACGGCATGGTCATGAGATCCTCCTCACCAGGTCGGACGGTAGCCGGTGGTCAGCGCCGGCCCGCGGTGGCGCCACTTGGTTTCCTTGTCGACGGTGTGCAGCGTCATCGAGCGCAGCGAGCGGATGAGCCCGCCGTAGATCGCGACGGTGCGTGACGAGATCTTCGCGCCCGGCGGCTCGTCCATGAACGGCATGAACATGTCGGGGAAGCCGGGCATGGTGCAGCCGATGCAGATGCCACCGACGTTGGGACAGCCGCCGATGCCGGCCATCCAGCCGCGCTTGGGCACGTTGCATTTCACCACCGGGCCCCAGCAGCCGATCTTCACCAGGCACTCGACGGTGCCGTACTCCTTGGTGAACTGCCCCTGCTCGTAGAAGCCGGCGCGATCGCAGCCCTCGTGCACGGTGAGATCGAAGAGCCAGCGCGGGCGCAGGTTCTCGTCGAGCGGAATCATCGGCGCGTTGCCGGCGACCTGATTGAGCAGATACAGCAGCGTCTCCGACAGATTGTCGGGCTGAATGGGACAGCCCGGCACGCACACGACGGGCAGGCCGGCCTTCGACTTCCAGCTCCAGCCGAGATAGTCGGGCACGCCCATGGCGCCGGTGGGGTTGCCCTCCATCGCGTGAATGCCGCCGTAGGTGGCGCAGGTGCCGGCGGCGACGATCGCGGTGGCGTAGGGCGCGAGCTTGTCGAGCCACTCGTTCACCGTCACCGGCTGCCCGGTCTTGGGATCGTTGCCGAAGCCGGTCCAATATCCCTCGGACTTGATCTGCTCGTTCGGGATCGATCCTTCCACCACCAACACGAATGGTTCGAGCTGACCGCGAGAGGCCATCCAGAACCACTCCATGAACTCTTCGCCGTTTTGATAGTCGATGAGCGGCCAGTGGAAGACGACCTTGGGCAGCCCAGGCAGGACGCCGAGGACGATGTCCTCGATGCTCGGCTGCATCGCGGCGGTGAGCGCGACGGAGTCGCCGTCGCAGCTCAGCCCGGCATTGATCCACAAGACGTGAACGACCGGATGCTCGCCGTTGGTCGGCATCATGCCCTCCGTTGAGAGTGATGAGACTGGTTTCGCGCGCGTAACGGAGGCGTCAATCCGGCGGTCATGGTAGGGCCGTAATTGCCATGGCGCCGCCGAGGATGATGCTGGTCGCGCCCACGCCGAATTGGAGCGCGCGGGTGCTCCACGTCCAGCGGCGCGCTGCGAACCCGAGCGGCAGCGACATCGCGAGCGACGACGCCAGCATGCCGAGGATCGATCCGGCGCCGAAGAGGCCGAGATAGACGAACGCCTGCGTCGTCGAACGCAGGGCCGGCAGCGCGATCAGAACGACGGCGCCCGAGCCCTCGAGGCCGTGCAGCCCACCGACGAGGAGCGCGCGCGAGGCGAACGTTGGTGCCGCCGTGACGGTAGCGTCGCTGTGCGATCGCACCGCGCGTCGCAAGACGTCCGCGCCGAGCCAGACGAGCACGCCGCCGGCGAGGAGCTCGCCCGCGTGCGCCCAACGGCCGTCGGGCGACCAGGCGATGCCGGCGGCGACGATGACGGTGCCGGCGGCGGTGAGCGTCAGCGTGTGGCCGAGCCCCCACGCGGCGGCGATGCGCAGCATGTCCCGGCGCCGGGAGACGCGTGACGAGAGCGACGTGACCGCGGCCAGGTGGTCGGCCTCGAAGGCATGGCGCAGGCCGAGCAGAAAGCCGAGCCATAAAACGCCGGCGAGCATCAGCCGATCGCGCGGTCGCTGCTGGAGTGGTCGCGCAGAAATCCGAGCCACGCCGGGACGCCTTCGGAGCTGCGCGCCGACAGCGGCAATATGCGCGCGCGCGGATTGACCTGGTGCGCGTTGGCGGCAAAGCGGTCGACGGAGAATTCGACGTACGGCAAGAGGTCGATCTTGTTGAGCAGCACCAGCTCGGCGGCGCGGAACATGTGCGGATACTTGAGCGGCTTGTCCTCGCCTTCCGTGACCGACGCGATCACCACGCGCACCGCTTCGCCGAGATCGAACAGTGCCGGGCAGACCAGGTTGCCGACGTTCTCGATGAACAGGATGCCGCCGCGTGGATCGAGCTCCTCCAGCGCGCGCCCGACCATCGCCGCGTCGAGGTGACAGCCGGTGCCGGTGTTGATCTGCACGGCGCGGCCGCCGGCGGCGCGAATGCGATCGGCGTCGGCCTGCGTCTCCTGGTCGCCCTCGATGACCGCCAGCGGCAGCGCGCCCGCGAGGCTGGCGAGCGTCCGCTCGAGCAGCGTGGTCTTGCCCGCGCCGGGCGAGCTCATGAGGTTGATGGCCACGACCTCGCGCGCGCGCAGCTCGGCGCGGTTGTGCGCGGCGAGGTGCTGATTGCGCGCCAGGACCGCTTCTTCGAACGCGATCGTGCGCGCGCGATCCGCTCGATGATGGTGATGATCGTCTTCATGGTGATGGTGATGATCGTCGGCGCGAACAAAGTGCCGACGGTGCTCGCGATCGTCCTCGCGAAAATGCTGGTGATCCTCTCCGCAGCCGCAGGTCGCGCACATCAGGCCACCTCCACTTCTTTGATTTGCAGCTCCTGTCCCGCGAGCAGCTCCACGTCGGCGCTCCCGCACGGACACAACGCCACGACTCCGTCGAGCGCCAGCTCGCTCGCGCAGTCGCGACAGCGGCCGCGCGCGGCGACCTCGTCGATCTCGAGGCGCGCGCCGTCGAGAGATGTGTCCTTGGTGCAGACCGCGAACGCGAAGCGCATCGCGTCGGGCAGCACCGCCATCAGCCGTCCGATCTCGAGACGCACCCGTACGACCCGGGCGTCACCAAGGCGCTCGGTGATGGTGGCGAGGATGTTCTCGGTGAGCGCCAGCTCATGCACCGCAGCGATCTGGAGCGCGCCACGCGCTTGTCAATGGTCCCGATTGACAACCCCTGCGTACGCCCTAATCGCAAAGACGTGCCGACCAGCGCGACCCAGCCAACTCCCGGCGCCTGCGTGCGTGTCGGTCTGCGCGTGCGCGGCGTGGTGCAGGGCGTCGGCTTTCGCCCGACGGTACATCGCTTCGCCACCGGGCTCGGTCTCGGAGGCAGCGTGCGCAACGACTCCGAAGGCGTGTGGATCGAGCTCCAGGGCCAGCCCGAGGCGATCGCGCGCTTCATGACACGCCTCGCGTGCGAGCCGCCGGCGCGCGCGCGCATCGACGCGATCGAGCGGCGGGAGCTCGTCGTCGATCCCGACGGTGCGCGAGTCAGCGAGCCGGCAGGCGAGTTTCGCATCGTCGTGTCGACGGCGGACGGCGCCGCGCGCGCGCGGCTGCCTGTCGACGGTGCGCCGTGTGCCGCTTGCCTCGAGGAGCTGGACGATCCGCGCGATCGCCGCCATCGCTACCCGTTCATCAACTGCACCGA
Source organism: Myxococcales bacterium (assembly GCA_028287105.1). GTDB lineage: Bacteria > Myxococcota_A > Polyangia > Palsa-1104 > Palsa-1104 > JAQBQH01. The sequence continues at coordinate 12,874 of JAQBQH010000252.1, read as the reverse complement.
CTGCGGGCCGCGCTACACCATCGCGCGCGACGTGCCCTACGATCGTGCGCGCACGACGATGGCGCCGTTCCTCATGTGCGAGGCCTGCCAGGCCGAGTACGACGATCCGCGGAGCCGCCGCTTTCACGCCGAGCCAAACGGCTGCCCGCGCTGCGGCCCGCGCCTCCTGTTCGTCGACGGAGAGGCGCGATATCTGCGCGACGAGGCGCTGGCCGCGGCCGTCCGGCGTATCGTCGCCGGCGGGATCGTCGCCGTCAAAGGCGTCGGCGGCTTTCTGCTGGCCGCCGACGCGCGCAACGAGACGGCGATTGAGCGGCTGCGCGCGCGCAAGCGTCGGCCGCACAAGCCGCTGGCGCTGATGGCGCGCGATCTCGCCACGATCGAGTCGATCGCACACGTCGCTCCCGCGGCGCGCGCTGCGCTCCTCGATCCGGCGCGGCCGATCGTGCTCCTCCCGCGGCGGCACGACGCGGAGCTGCCCGCTTCGCTGGCCCCCGGGCTCGACGAGCTGGGCGTCATGCTGCCGTCGACGCCGCTGCACCATCTGCTCCTGTCCGCTGGGCCGCCCTTGCAAGTGATGACCAGCGGCAACCGCGGCGACGAGCCGATCGCGCGCGACGACGCCGAGGCGAGCGCGCTCCTCGACGGCATCGCCGACGCGATGCTCACCCACGATCGCGAGATCCATACGCGGGCCGACGACTCGGTGGTGCGCATCGTCGCCGGTGCGGTGCAGCCGGTGCGGCGCGCGCGCGGCTTCGTGCCCGAGGCGATCGCGCTGCCGTGCGACGGTCCGCCGCTGGTCGCCGTCGGCGGGCAGCTCAAGGTGACGGTGTGTCTGGCGCGCGCCGGCGAGGCGTTCGTGTCCCAGCACCTCGGCGATCTCTCCCATCCCGCGACCGATCGATTCTTCGTGGAGACGATCGACAAGCTCGGTCGGCTCTTGCGCGTCGAGCCGCAGCTGGTCGCGCACGATCTGCATCCCGACTATCGCTCGACTCGCTGGGCGCTGGCCTCGGGGCTGCCGCGCGTGGCCGTGCAGCACCATCACGCGCACGTCGCGGCGTGCCTGGCGGAGCATGGTCGCTCGGCGCGGGCGATCGGCGTCGCCTTCGACGGCACCGGCTGCGGCCTCGACGGCTCGGCGTGGGGTGGCGAATGGCTGGTCGCCGATCTGCGCGCGTTCACTCGCGCCGGCCACCTGCGTCCCATCCGGCTCCTCGGCGGCGAGGCGGCGATCAAGGAGCCGTGGCGGCTGGCGCTCTCCGCGCTCGATGACGCCGGCGTCGATCTGGAGCTCCTTCGTCGCATCGACGAGCGACGCCGTCAGGCTGTGCAGCGACTGTGCGCGAGCAGCATCGCTGCGCCATCAGCGACGGGCGCCGGTCGCTGGTTCGACGCGGTGGCGTCGCTCGCGGGCCTGCGCGACGAGGTGAGCTACGAAGGGCAGGCCGCGATCGAACTGGAGGCCGCCGCTGACGATGGGGAGCACGAGGCCTATCCCTTCACGCTCGAGCCATCGGCACCGTTCGTGATCGATCTGCGCCCGACCATCCGCGCCGTCGCCGCCGGCGTGCAGGCGCGCGTCGCCGTGGCCGGCATCGCCGCCCGCTTCCACGAGACGATGGCGCGCGCCATCGCGGCCGGCTGCCGCGCGACGCGGGCCGCAACCGGCCTCGAGACCGTCGCGCTCTCCGGCGGCTGCTTCCACAATCGGCGGCTCACCGAGCGCGCGGTCGCGCTGCTCGCCGTCGATGGCTTCGAGACCCTGGTGCACCGGCGCGTGCCGCCCGGCGACGGCGGCCTGTCGCTCGGTCAGGCCGCGATCGCATCCTGTCGACGAACCGAGCGGAGGAGCTGATGTGCCTTGGCATTCCCGGTGAAGTGACCGAAGTGCACGAAGATCGCGGTCTCAAGTTCGCGCAGGTGCGCTTCGGCGGCATCACGCGCGAGGTCTGCCTCGAGTGCCAGCCCGACGCCGGCGTCGGCGACTTCGTGCTGGTGCACGTTGGCTTCGCCATCGCCAGGATCGACCGCGACGAGGCGGCGCGTGCGTGGGATGTGCTCGAGCAGATCGGCCAGACCGACGAGGTGAAGCCGTTCAAGGACGACAATCCCTTCCGGGGGGCGCCATGAAGTACCTCGACGAATATCGCGATCGCGACGTCGCGCAGGCGCTGATCCGGCGCATCGCCGCGACGGTGACGCGGCCCTGGGTGCTGATGGAGATGTGCGGCGGGCAGACGCACTCGATCGTGCGCTATGGGCTCGATCGCCTGCTGCCGTCGCCGATCGAGCTGGTTCACGGCCCGGGCTGTCCGGTCTGCGTCACGTCGCTGGAGATGATCGACCGCGCGCACGCGATCGCGGCCGAGCCCGAGGTCATCTTCACGTCGTTCGGCGACATGCTGCGCGTGCCGGGCTCCAACGGCGATCTGTTGCGGCTACGCAGCCGCGGCGCCGACGTGCGCGTGGTCTACTCGCCGCTCGACGCCCTGTCGCTGGCGCGCGCCAATCCGACCAAGCGGGTCGTGTTCTTCGCCATCGGATTCGAGACCACGGCGCCAGCCAACGCGATGGCGGCGTTCCAGGCGCGCAAGCAGCAGATCACCAACTTCTCGCTTCTGGTGTCGCACGTGCTGGTGCCACCGGCGATCGCGTCCATCTTGCAGACGCAAGGCAACCGCGTGCAGGGGTTCCTCGGACCGGGCCACGTCTGCGCGGTGATGGGCTTCCGCGAGTACGAAGCGCTGGCGGAGCGCTATCGCGTGCCGATCGTCGTGACCGGCTTCGAGCCGGTCGACATCCTGCAGGGGATCTCGATGGCGGTGGAGCAGCTCGAAGCGGGGCGCGCCATCGTCGAGAACCAGTACGCGCGCACGGTCGCGCGCGACGGCAACCGGGTCGCGCGCGAGCTGGTCGGCGACGTCTTCGAGATCGCCGATCGCAAGTGGCGCGGCGTGGGAGCGATCCCGAAGTCGGGCTACCGGCTGCGCGCGGAGTATCGCGCCTGGGACGCCGAGCGCATCTTCGACGTGGGCGCGATCGACACCCGCGAGCCCGAGCGCTGCATCAGCGGCTCGATCCTGCGCGGGCTCAAGAAGCCGTGTGACTGTCCTGCGTTCGGCAAGGAGTGCACGCCGCAGACCCCGCTCGGCGCCACCATGGTCTCGGCCGAGGGCGCGTGCGCCGCCTATTTCCAGTACGGCCGGCGGGCCACGCGAGAGGTCGCATGATCGTGTCGATTCTGAAAAAGGCGCAGGAGAGCGCGTCCACCCAGCTCGCCTTCTTCGAGGCCAACGCGGCGCGCATCGCCGGCTGCGTCGAGGCGCTGGCGGCGCGCGTGCGCGAAGGCGGGCGCATCTTCACCATGGGCAACGGCGGCTCCTCGTGCGACGCGCAGCACCTGGCGGTCGAGCTGCAACACCCGATCATCGAGAAGCGGCGCGCGCTGCCGGCCCTGTGCCTGTCGAGCGACGCGACGCTGCTCACCGCCGTCGGCAACGACACCGACTTCGCGCGCGCCTTCGTCGATCAGCTCGAGCTGTTGGCGCGGCCGGCCGACGTCGCCATCGGGATCTCGACGTCGGGCGCGTCGGCCAACGTGAACCGCGCGCTCAAGCGTGCCCGCCAGCTGGGCCTGCTCACCATCGGCTTCGCGGGGCGCGACGGTGGACCCTTGGTCGACGTGTGCGAGCACTGCTTCGTGGTGCCGAGCTGGTCGATCCACCGCATCCAGGAGACGCACACGATCCTCTTGCACGTGCTGTGGGACCAGCTCCACGTGGCCCTTGGAGAAGACGATGTCCTCTGACGCCGCCGTGATTCCCTTCGGCGCCTGCCCGCTGCCGCTCGTCGACAGCGACGAGATCTTGATGGGCCATGGCTCGGGTGGCCGGCTGACCGCGCAGCTGGTCGAGCAGCTCATCGTGCCCGCCTTCCGCAATCCGGCGCTCGAGCGGCTCGACGACGCGGCGCTGGTCGAGTGCGACGGCGCGCGGCTCGCCTTCACCACCGACTCCTATGTCGTGACGCCGATCTTCTTTCGCGGCGGCGACATCGGCGAGCTGGCGGTCAACGGCACCATCAATGATCTGGCGGTGAGCGGTGCGCGCCCGCTGGCGCTGTCGCTCGCCTTCATCCTGGAGGAGGGGCTGCCGATCTCCGATCTGCGCCGCGTCATCGAGTCGGCGCGCACGGCGGCGGCGCGCGCCGGCGTCCCCATCGTCACCGGTGACACCAAGGTGGTCGGTCGCGGCTGCGCCGACAAGCTGTTCATCAACACGTCGGGCATCGGCGCCGTTCCGCGCGGGCTCCGCCTCGGCGCGCGCGAGGTGCGGCCCGGCGACGCCATCCTGGTCTCGGGCACCATGGGCGATCACGGAGTCGCCATCCTGTCGCAGCGTCTGGGGCTCGAGCTCGACGGGGAGCTGCGGAGCGACACGGCTGCGCTGCACGAGCTGACCGCGATCGCGCTCGAGGCTGCGCCGGGCCTGCATGCCATGCGCGATCCGACGCGCGGAGGCCTCGCGGCGACGCTCGTCGAGATCGCGACGCGCGAGGGTCACGGCATCGAGATCGACGAGTGCACGATCCCGGTCTCCGACGCCGTGCGCGGCGCCTGCGAGATCCTCGGGCTCGACCCGCTCCTGGTCGCCAACGAGGGCAAGGTGGTGCTGTTCGTAGCCGAAGAGGACGCCGACGCGCTCTTGACGGCGCTGCGGCGGCATTCGCTCGGCCGCGCCGCGGCGCGCATCGGCCGCGTCACCGACGCGCACGCTGGCGTGGTCACCGTCGCCACGGCGATCGGCGGCGAGCGGATCCTCGAGCTCCCCTTCGCCGAAGCGCTGCCGCGCATCTGCTGAGGCGCCGCCCTCGAGCGCTGAGCTCGCGCGGATCTGCGCCTGCCGATATTGCCGAGCGCGCGTATGGTCGCACCGGCGCAAATCGCCCCGGCGGCGCGGCGTCGCGCCCTGGGGAAAATAGGTGTTCACGATTGTCCACAGCGCAATGCCGCAAAATCGCGCGCGTTCCGTGGCGAAGCGCGTGGGCGCGCAAATTGCTCGGGTGGTCCGACCATGCGACGACTCGCCTGGTGGGTGCTGCTGTCCTGGCCGCTCGTATTGCTGAGCGCGTGCGATCATCCGCCCCCGTCGCTGGGCGAGGTCGAAGCGGGGCTGGCCGTCTGTTCCAAGGGCGCAGTCACCGAAGGCCTCGACGTGTCGCATTACGACGGCACCATCGATTGGGCCAAGGTCAAAGGCGCCGGCATCGCTTTCGCGATCATGAAGTCGACCGAGAACGTCAGCTTCACCGATCCGACCTTCGCCGCCAACTGGAGCGGCGCCGGCAAGAACGGCGTCATACGCGGCGCCTATCACTTCTTCCGTCCCGCGGTCGATGCAGTGGCGCAAGCCGACTATTTCTTGCAGGTGGCGGGCGCGCCGGCGCCGGGCGATCTGCCGTTGGCGCTCGACCTCGAGACGATGGACAACCTGTCGCCGGCGGTGGTGGCGGCGGCGGCGCTGACGTTTCTACAGCGGCTGGAGGATAAAACCGGACGCACGCCGCTCCTCTATTCGTCGTCGAACTTTTTCTCCAACACGCTCGGATCGCCGTCGGGCTTCGACAAGTACACGCTGTGGGTGGCCAACTGGCAGGTGCAGTGCCCGAAGGTGCCGAGCCCGCCCTGGCCGACGTGGACCTTCTGGCAGCATTCGTCGACGGGGACGGTCGCGGGCATCGCCGCCAGCGCCGTCGATCTCGATCAATTCAACGGCTCTTTGGCAGAGCTCCAAGGATTCGTCGGCATGACCGGCGGCGTCGACGGCGGCAGTGGTGACGGCGGCGGCGGCGGTGGTGGTAGCGGCGGTGGTGGTAGCGGCGGTGGCGGTGGCGGCGGTGGCGACGTCGGTAGCGTCGGTGCCGTCCCGCCCAATCCGCTCACCGCCGGCGCCGGCGGTGCGGGCGCGCCGGCGAGCGCGCGCGGCTGCGCGATCGGCGTTGGGGTCCCCGCCGACGAAGAGCGGACCGTCTTCGTCGCGGTCGCGCTCTTGTTGCTCGCACTCCTCGTGCGCGCGCGTCGCCGTCAGAGCGCGAGCATGGCGAGCATCAACTCCCGCGAATAGCGCCCGCCGCGCACGGCGAGTAACAGACAAGCGCGCCGGGAATACACCACTGCGATTCACACTCCGTGGAGAGCTGGCAGCGAGCGCTGCCTGCCTTCAACGCAACACAGCGGCTCGTCGTGGCGTCGCAGAAGCTCGCCACGCACGACAGATACGGATTGCACATCTGGCCGACGGTCGCGTTGCGAACGCAGGTTCCTACGGCCTCCCCCGGTCCATGGTCGCCGACCCTCGGCACGCAGCTGACGAAGGCCGTGCACTGGTACGGGCCTCCGCAGCGCTCGCCAACGGCCGCCAAACGGCGGCAGTGGCCGGCGAGGCACCTCGAGTCGATGCGGCAGGCACCGAAGTCGAGCCGCTCGCACGCTCCACCATCTGCGACTTGCGGAACACAGCGTCCCTTGCGAGTGCCGCCCGCCGTCCCCTCGCAATAGAGTCCGTTCTTGCAGTCGCTGAGCTCGCGACACTCCGCGTTGCGGGATGACGAGAACGGTCGCACGCGGCAGTGCGCGCCGACGCAGCTGGCCTCTGCCTCCGCACACACGAGCGGCTCGTCGACGCACGGGTCGCCCGTCTTGACTCGCGGCGCGCAGACCCGACGGCCGGATTCGGCGCGACAATAGAATCCGGTCGCGCAATCGCTCGCGTCGCCGCACGACGCGCCCGCTGCGCCCGCTGCGCAGGAGCGCGTGCCGTCGGAATTTGCCCGGCAGCGCCCCGAGCGACACTCGTTGGCGTTCGCGCACGAAGCGCCGTCGGCGCCGAGCGGCCGACACACCATTGCCGCCCCTGCGCCCGAGCAAAAGGCGCGCGTCGGGTCGCATTCCATTTCGCCGGGGCGACAGGCCGCGCCGACGGACGCATATTCGCGACAGCGATGGCACTCGGGCGCGAGGCCGGGGCAGAACCCCGTCGTGCAGTCGCTGGTCTCGGCGCAAGGTCCGCCCAGGCCCGACCGCGCGTGGAACAGCTCCGCCAGCTCGCAGCGATCGGTGATCTCGAATAGACCGGGCTCGTCGTCTCCGAGCATGAATGCGAGCGCGTTGCAGCCGGCCTCGTGCATGCCCTCGAGGCACTCCTCCTGCGGCTCGCTGTCGACGGTTACGACCCCGGCGGTCAGCTTCCAGCCGAACGCGCGTTCGCATTCGGCTCCCATTTCGTCGATGCACGCAGCGCGCTGCGCCCGCTCCATCTGACCGCATTCAATTCGCTTGTCACAATGCAGTTGCACGGCCGCGGCACAAAAGCCTGTCAATCGTCGGCCCGATACGGTCGTCAGCGGCGCGATACGCGGGTGTGAAAGGCGCCAACCGGAAATCGCCGCGCTCAATAGCACCGCCAGCCCGACCATCGTCGCCGCGACTCGTGAGCGACGTTTCAATTGCTGCTCGCGTTACGCATCGGTTCATCTTGTATCGCAGCGAAGTCCACGCGCATATCGCGAAGGCGGTATTCATCCGCATACTCAGCCTCACACCGTGGGCGTATGTCGCATGCAAACCACGGTTCTCAGTAATAGCCATGAAACGATACCCATATTGAAGGTTTGATTCTCGACGCGTCATGCACGGATATGTCAGCAACAGCGAGATTCGAGAACGACGTTCGTCGTGCGCTCATCCGCCGTTTGACCGGCGCTGCCTGTTGCGGCGCAGCGATTGTCTCGCTTGCTGGCTGCGGGGGCGAGGCGATCCAGGACAACGGCGCCGTCGAGGAAGCTGTCGGCGGCTGCGGTGTCGAGCGCTGGGCGGTCAAGACCGGCACCGACGGCGACGCCGGCAAGGTCAACTTCACGCCGCAGGACACGACCCTCTCGGCCCTGCGCGCGCTGCCGACGCCCTCGACACATCCGGCAAGCAATCGACTCTCGCCGACGGAGACGACCATCTTCCGCCTCTCCAACGTGACGCTCGTGGAATACAAGATCGAGGCCGACGGCGACTACCACCTCGTGCTCGCAGACGGTGCCAACAACACGATGATCGCCGAGGTTCCGTCGCCCAAATGCGTCGGTGCCGGCAGCGTGTTCGCCAGCGGCATCTCCGCCGCGCGCAGCGCCGTCGGGGCCAAATACAACGTGACCGGCTCCTTTCAAACGGCGAACGACATCGTTACGGTCACCGGCGCCGGCTTCTTCGATCTCCTTCACGGACAGACGGGCGTGGCTCCGAACGGCGTCGAGCTCCATGCCGTGATCGGAATCTGCTGGGGCACCGACTGCGCTGGGAAGGGATGCACTCCGAGCTGCGGTGGAAAATCGTGCGGCCCCGACGGGTGTGGCGGTAGCTGCGGATCCTGTCCGTCGGGCCAGACGTGCAGTGCAAGCGGCCAGTGCGGCGGCGGTGGTGGCGGCGGCGGTGGCGGTGGCGGCGGCGGCGGTGGCGGCAATACTTGCGCGCACCCGATCTGCTCCAGCGGCGCGAAGCTCGCCAAGAGCTGCGACCCGTGCGCGACGCAGGTCTGCAACGCCGACAGCTACTGTTGCAGCACCGCGTGGGATTCGCAGTGCGTGGGCGAGGTCGCCTCGGTCTGCAACATCACGTGCGGCGGCGGCTGCACGCCAGCATGCAGCGGCAAGCAGTGCGGCTCTGACGGTTGCGGCGGCAGCTGCGGCTCCTGCCCCGCTGGTCAGACCTGCGGCGCGACGGGCCAGTGCGCGGGCGGCGGCGCGCCCCTCCAAACCGTCTTCGTCATCGTCATGGAGAATCACAATTGGAGCAGCATCAGCGGCTCTTCGTCTGCGCCCTACATCAACAAGACGCTGCTGCCGATGGCCTCGCACGCGGAGCACTACTTCAACCCGCCGGGCATTCATCCCAGCGAGCCGAACTATCTGTGGATGGAAGCGGGCACCAACTTCGGAGTGCTCAACGACAATCTTCCCAGCTCGAATCACCAGAGCACGACGCAGCATCTGGTGACGCAGCTACAGAAAGCTGGAATCAGCTGGAAGTCGTACCAGGAAGGGATCACCGGCACGAGCTGCCCGCTGTCCAATAGCGGGCTCTACGCGCCCAAGCACAATCCGATGGTGTTCTTCGACGACGTCACCACGACGACGAGCAACTGCATCGCGCACGTGCGCCCATATACCGAGCTGACCAACGACCTCACGAACAATACGGTCGCGCGCTACAACTTCATCACGCCCAACCTGTGCAATGACATGCACAACAGCAGCGGCTGCGCGACGAGTAACTCGGTCGCGAATGGCGATACCTGGCTCGCCAACGAGGTTCCGAAGATTCTCAAGTCGGCCGCATATCAGAATGGCGGCGTGCTCTTCATCACCTGGGACGAGAGCGAGGGCGGCGATTTCCCGATTGGAATGATCGCGCTGTCGCCCAAGGCCAAGGGGAATCAGTATTCCAACAGCGTCAGCTACACCCACGGGTCGCTTTTGCGCACGGTGCAGGAGATCTTCGGGGTGACTCCGCTTTTGGGCGATGCGGCGAATCAGAGCGATCTCAGCGACCTCTTCACGTCGTTCCCGTAGTCGCGGCGCCCGAGCAGTAACCACAGAAGAGAGGTCTCGCGTGAAGTCGACCTTCGCCCTCCTATTCACCAGCACCGTTGCCGTCGGTGTCGCATGGGCCGACGCGCCGGCGTCGGTGGGCGCGGCCGAGTCCGAGCCCGCCCAACCCGAGACCGTGCCGCCCGCGCCGCCGCCCGCAACCGCGCCGCAGTCGGCGCAAACCGCGCAGTCGGCGCAAACCGCGGACTCGGCGCAAACCGCGGCAGACCGTGGCCGGCGCGGCGATGCCGCCGCCACGGCACGCGACGGAACCTTTCTGCCCACGACCATCGCGGCGCGCATCGGCGATCAACGCGTCGTCGGCCGGGTGCTCGGCGGATATGACACGACGTCGACCCTCGGCGGGGCGCTGGCCTCCGCGATGGTCGAAGGCGCGCTCGCCCATCGCATCGCGCTCCGCGTCGACGTCGATTATGTCGCGCTCGTCAATAGCGCCAAGCTGTCTGCCGGCGTGCGAGTGGGAATCCTGAGGCAGGAGAAATACGGCATCGATCTAGGAGTCGCGCTCCAGTTCCATCAGATTGGCTTCGCGGAGTCCAACGGCGAGTTCGAGTCGGCAGTGCTGATCGGACGGCGCTGGAACAAGCTGGCCGTCTTCGGCAACGCGGTATTCGGTATCGGCATCGATCCGGCGGAGCGCGACGGCGAGTTGCGAGCAGGCCTACTGTATAGCGTGCACCCGCGCGCGAATGTCGGTCTCGACGCGCGCGCACGGTTCGACTTCGGGAACGAGACGTCTGCCCGCGTGCAGAGCAAGCTGCAGTCCGATTTCGATTTACTCGCCGGACCGCTGGGAACGCTGGCGTTCGGACCTGTTCAACTCATGGCGCAGGCCGGCGTTCACACTGTTTTACAGCACGAGCAAGTGTCGACTGGCTTCGTCGCGCTCGGCGGTGTGGGCGCCGCCTATTGACGGCTCGCAGCCCGAGCGAACAGCGGTGGCCGATCAGCGACCGGGCGAGCATGGCCATCGCGCTCACCACCTGGCTCGCGTCATTCCTGATCGTCGTTCTGTGGATTCTGTTGCACTTCAAACGGCTGGACTCGTGGTGCGTGTACGCCGGGTCCGCGACTCGCTGGTCCGCCCGACAACCGCTCTACTCGTCGGGGATCGATGGCTTCCAATATCTTCCGCAGGCGGCGCTGGTCTTCGGCGCGTTCGCGAAGCTGGGCGTGCCGCTCGGCGATCTCGCCTGGCGTGCGGTGACGTGGGCGCTGTTGGCTCACGCCGTCTGGCGTTCCACGACTTTGTTGTCGAGCCAAGGCACCAAGCCGCGGTTCCTCGTCGCCACGGCGCTCGTCGTGGGACCGGCGATGTCCAGCCTCCTTACGGGACAGGCAAACCTGGCGACCGCCGGTCTCATGCTGCACGCGGCGGTGGATCTCTGTAACGGGCGCTGGTGGCGCGCCACCGCATGGATGATCCTCGGGCTCGCCGTCAAACCGATCATGGCCGCGATGATCTTGCTGGCTTGCGTCAGTCGTCCGCGTATCGTGCCGGGAATCGCGGTAGGCCTGCTGCTACTCGCCCTCGTGCCGTTCGCGTTGGCGCCGGCCAACTATGTGCTCGCCGAATACCGCGCCTGGCTGGCGAAGCTCGTTGCCTCTTCCGCGCCCGACCGCTTCTTCGAGGATCTGCGCGGACTGTTGCACAGCATCGGCGTGGCCGTTCCACATCGAGTGCTGGGAGTCGTCAGGCTTCTCGGTGCACTGGGAGCGGCGCTGCTTTGCCTGGACATACGCAGGCGCTGGCGAGAGCCCGAGGCCGGATTGCTTCTATTCGCCGTCGCGGGAACCTACTTGATGTTGTTCAATCCGCGCACCCAGCCCAACTCGTACGTGATCCTCGTTCCGGCCGTTGCCCTCGCGGCGGCGCTGTACCTGCTTCAGGAGCGATATCGCGCGGCAGCTGCGCTGATGTTGATCGCCGCGTCATGGTCCGGAACCACGACGCTGACTGCGCTGTGGCTGAAGCCACTGACGTGCCTGATTTTCTGTGGGCTGCTGGTCCGAGAGATCCTGCGAGAAGAGCTGCTACTTCTTTAGCGGCGGGGGCGGCGCATCCTGCACGTTCGTCAGCGCCGCGACGGCCCAGCGGGTCGCCTCGTGCACGAGGACGATCGTGAAGATGCCAGCTCCTGGTGGCAGGCTTCCCTCGGCGGCGTCCGGCAACCGCTCGCGCGTCCACCGCGCATGACAGAGGGCCACGTTCGGAGCGAGGAGCTTGGATTCCATCGGCCCCGCGAAAGCGCGGGTGCCGGCAAGCGCACCGGAAAGAACTCTCGCGTGACCTGACTCGATCTCGGCCCGACCGCGCATTCTCGTCCCGAAGATGGTGACGAACTCTGCGTCGTCGGTGAACAGCGCCGCGAGCGCCGCGGCGTCCTTGGCGTTCAACGCGCCCACGAAGGCTTGGACTACGGATTCGATGGCTTGCTGATTCTCGGTCATGTCGTCTCCCCTGGGAGACGGGAGTATAGGATGAACCGCGCTATATCGCGCGGATGATGCGCGACGCTAGAGGTCGGTGCCGCCGAGTGGGTCGTCGCTCGTGCCTGGCGCGCTCGCTTGCGCCTTCGCGGAGCTGTGCTTCTTCGCAGCGTGGTGCTTGGCGTGCTTGCGCTCGGAGCGCGCTTTGGCCGCGCGCGGTGCGTGCGTGGCGACCGCGGCGGGCGCCGCCTTCGCAACCGCGGGCACGACCTTCGGAACCGTGGGAGCGAGCTTCGGGACCGTCGGCTCGACCTTCGCCACGGGCGCCGTCACCACCGGTGGCGGCGGCGTGGGCTGCTCGACGACGACCGGCGCAGCGTGCGGCCGATCCCACGGGCGCATCATGCACAGCGCCGCGATGGCTGCGCCGGCGATGGCGACGACGAAGAAGTACTTTGCGCCGTTGCCGCTCGACTTCGGCGGATAGCCGTAGTCCTCGTCGGGCAGCGCCTCCGTCGCGAATGGCGACACGAACGATGAGCGCGCGCTCGCGAACGGTGATGGCGCGCTCGCGTCCGGTGCCGCGGGCTCGAACGCCTGCTGCGGCGCGGGCTCGAACGCCTGCTGAGGCGCGCTCGCAAAGGGCTGCGGCGCGGGCTCGAACGCCTGCTGCGGCGCGGGCTGGAGTGCCTGCTGCGGCGCGGGCTCGAATGCTTGCTGCGGCGCGCTCGCAAAGGGCTGCAGCGCGCTCGCAAAGGGCTGCGGCGTGGGCGTGAACGCC
>JAQBQH010000248.1 GCA_028287105.1 Myxococcales bacterium | reverse complement strand
GCAGCGACGAGTATCGCGATCCGCATGTGAAGTGTAGAACCGACAGCGCCGCAGCTGCGCGTCGAGGGTGGCGGCACACCCAGTACACGCAGCGTTACGCGAATCGGCTAAGTCTGGTGAGCCCGGTGAGATTTGAACTCACGACCAACGGCTTAAAAGGCCGCTGCTCTACCGGCTGAGCTACGGGCCCGACGGCGGGCAGGTACGTACCACGGGCCGCGCCACGATTCAACGTTGCTGCGTCAGGCGGGGAGCGGCCTCGCCGGCAGGACGTCGGCGCACTCGCCGCAGAAGATGCGCGCGCGCGTGCTCCCGTCGCTGCGGCCGCGCCGCAGCCATGCTGGATCCCGCCGATGCGCGCACTCGATCACCCATGCGCTCATGCTGCACTCCGAGCAGGTCCACAGCGCAACGCCGTGTCCGCACTCGGGACAGCTCCCCCCTTCGTTCTCGAACTTCTCGAACGAAGCCGCCCTACCCACGTCCCACATGGGGGCGAGCATAAGACGCGACGGTCGCAACCGACAATCCTCTCGATACTCTAGGGCGCGCGATGTTGCGCAAAGGTTGCCGCCGCCCGCCGCGTGCCGATCTCCATGGGATGGGCGCGCGCCGCAAGAGACCGACCTCCTCCTCGCGAGCCCGGTCGGCGCCTCCGCCCCTGCCGCCGCGCGAGCCGTCGACGGGCCGACGGTCGAACCACTCGTCCCATCCCGACGTCATCCCTGACCTCTGGTACAAGAACGCGATCATCTACAACCTCGACGTCCGCAGCTTCATGGACGCCGATGGCAACGGCCTCGGTGACTTTCGCGGCCTGACCGGTCGCCTCGACTACCTGGCGGGCCTGGGCGTCACCTGCCTGTGGCTCATGCCGTTTTACCCCACCCCCGACCGCGACGACGGCTACGACGTCACCAACTACTACGGCGTCGACGCGCGCTACGGCGACCTCGGCCAGTTCGTCGAGTTCACGTGCGCGGCCGAGCAGCGCGGCATTCGCGTGATCGCCGATCTCGTCGTCAACCACACCTCGACCCAGCATCCGTGGTTTCAGGAAGCGCGGCGCGATCCGAGCTCGCGTTATCGCGACTGGTACGTCTGGTCGAAGAAGCGCCCGCGCGATTGGAACAAGGGGATGGTCTTCCCCGGCGTGCAGAAGGCGACCTGGTCCTACGACGAGGTCGCGCACGCCTGGTACATGCACCGCTTCTACGAGTTCCAGCCCGATCTCAACACCGCCAATCCCGAGGTGCAGCAGGAGATCCGGCGCATCATGGGCTACTGGCTGGCCGTCGGGGTCCACGGCTTCCGCATGGACGCGGTGCCCTTCATCATCGGCAAGAAAGGGCCGTCGGTCACGCGCCACACCATGAACTACGACATGCTGCGCGACTTCCGCGCCTTCGCGGGCTGGCGGCGCGGCGACTCGGTGATGCTGGCCGAGGCCAACGTCACGCCCGACGTCGATCGCCACTACTTCGGCTCGGAGGGCGAGCGGCTGCCGATGATGTTCAACTTCCACGTCAACCAGCACCTCTTCTGGTCGCTCGCCGCCGCCGATGCGCGGCCGCTCGCACGTGCGCTCGAGGAGACGCGCCGCCGTCCGAACACGGCGCAGTGGGCGCACTTCCTCCGCAACAACGACGAGCTGGATCTCGGCCGCCTGCCCAAGCGCGCCCGCGAGCTGTGCTTCAAGGAGTTCGGTCCCGAGCCCAACATGCAGCTCTACGATCGCGGCATCCGCCGTCGCCTGGCGCCGATGCTGTCGGGCGATCGCCGCCGCCTGGAGCTCGCCTACTCGCTGCTCTTCACGCTGCCCGGCACACCCGTCATCCGCTACGGCGATGAGCTCGGCATGGGCGAAGATCTCTCGCTGCCCGAGCGTAACGCCATCCGTACGCCGATGCAGTGGTCCAACGACGAAAACGGCGGTTTCTCGACGGCAGCGCACACCTTTCTGCCGGCCATCGCCAAGGGTCCGTGGAGCTATCAGCGGATCAACGGCATCGATCAACGCCGCGATCCACAGTCGCTCCTCAACTGGACCGAGCGCATCATTCGCATGCGCAAGGAGTGTCCCGAGATCGGCTGGGGCGAGTTCGAGATCCTCCGTCCGCTGCCGCAGAGCGTGCTGGTGATCCGCTACCGCTGGCGCAACAACCTCATCTACGCCATCCACAACCTCAGCGGCGAGGCGACCGAGGTCGCGGTGCACGAGCCGGAGTACATGCGCTGTCTCCTCTCGCCCGATGACAGCAAGGCCGGGCCGAACGGGCGTCATGCCATCGCGCTCGAGCCGTACGGCTATCGCTGGTTCCGCGTCGGGCGGATGGCGCTCTCGCACCGAAGCGAGTACTGACGAAGCGGGTACGACGAAGCGAGTACTGACGAGCCGCGTCATCGGTGTGAATCAGGTCATCGCGGTGGCGCGATAGATCGTGATACAACTACCGCCGGAGGTTCCCATGCGGTCCGCCTTCATGCTCGGCGCGCTGGCGCTGTTTGGCTGTTCCAGCACTCCTCAGGAGACGTTCACCGCGAAGTTCCCGGAGCTGACCGTGCCCGCCGGCATGGAGAAGACCCAGTGCGTGGTCGTGCGCCTCGGCAACACCGACAAGGTGCACATCGGTCAGATCCACAACGTGCTGGGCGACGCGTCGCACCACATGATCGTCTACCGCGTCAACGACACCGTCGAGCAGCCGGCCCCGTTCGACTGCGAGCCGTTCGTCGACACGCTCGATCCGACCAAGGGCTCGCCGCTCATGATCACGCAGCGCAAGGACGAGCTGCTCGATCTGCCGGCCGGCGTCGCCTACACGCTCGAAGCCAATCAGATGATCCGCATCGAGATGCACTACATCAACGCCACGGCGGCGGCGCTGACGCTCACCGCGACGACGACGATGATCACCTCGAAGTCGTTCCACGACGAGGCGAACTTCCTCTTCATCGGCAACCCCGACATCAAGATCCAGCCCAACTCGGCCTTCACGCTCGGGCCGACCTTCTTCAAGCTCGATCAGGACACGTTCGGCGACGCCAAGTTCTTCGCCATCACCGGCCACGAGCATCACTACGGCACCAATGTCACGGTGCAGGCGGCGGCGGGCCCCGACGACACCTCGGGCGACAAGGTCTACGACGTGGCGAACTGGACCTGGAGCGAGCCGACGACGGTGTTCCACGATCCGCCGTTCACGATCCCGGCAAACGGCGGCTTCAAGTTCACCTGCGAGTGGGAGAACACGTCGTCGAACATGGTGCGGTTCGGCGAGTCGGCCAACAACGAGATGTGCTTCTTCTGGGCCTACTACTACCCGTCCAAGGGCGCCTACGTCTGCGTGCACACGGCGCAGCAGGGCGGTCACGACTTCTGCTGTCCCGGCTCGCTCGAGTGCGCTTTCTTGCAGCAAGCCGCTTCGGGCAACTAGCCCGCTCCGGCAACAAGCAGGACCGTCAGGCCTCTTCGTCTTCTCCCGATTCCCAGCAGCTGCGTCCGCGCAGACAGTTGTGCGGATGGCAGAAATTGTCGTCGGCGCCAAACGCCTCCATCGTCGCCAGGCACCAGTAGACGGCGGTGGTCGAGTCGCCACGCTTCCACTCGGCGCCGCGCTCGCCGACGCCGTAGGCCGTCTTGGTTCGGAGCAGCCGGCAGACGTTGGGAATGGGCGCCCGCTCCGGCGTCGGAGTTGGCAAAGGTTCGCGGTCGGTCTTGATGCTCACGCGGCACCTCCGGCGGCGGCGAGGATGGTGCGCCGGACGATGGCGCGCACGATCGGCAGCTTGTAGGCGTTCTTGGCGAGCGGCGTCGCCCCCTGCACCGCGGCGTTGGCCGCGGCTTCGGCCGCGTGCTCGTCGACCGCGCGCCCGCCGAGGATCGCCTCGGAAGACTTGGCGCGCCACGGCACCGGCGCCGCCGCCCCCAGGATGATCGACGCCCGCTTGCAGGTGCGCCCGTCGAGCTCCAGCACCACCGCCACATCGGCGAGCGGCCAGTCGAACGACTCCTTCTCCGTCTGCTTGTGATAGGCGGCGCCCGTCCCCTTGGCCGGCGCGGGCAGCCGCACCTCGGTGATGAGCTCGTCGGCGCCGAGCTGGTTCTCGCGCCGCGGATCTTTGTCCGGCAGGACGAAGAACTGCTCGAGCGGCACCACGCGCTCGCCCGCCTTGCCCTTGAGCTTCACGGTGGCGCCGTAGGCCACGAGCGCAGTCGACACGCTCGACGGATGCACGATGGCGCAGACTTTGTTGGCCACGATGGCGTGATACTGATTC
The DNA here is from genome assembly GCA_028287105.1 of Myxococcales bacterium. Classification (GTDB taxonomy): domain Bacteria; phylum Myxococcota_A; class Polyangia; order Palsa-1104; family Palsa-1104; genus JAQBQH01. The sequence continues at coordinate 5,227 of JAQBQH010000248.1, read as the reverse complement.
TCGCCCTCGAGCGCGAAGCAGACCTCGCCGCCTTTTTTGCGGCAGTTGAAATCGGCCGAGCGGAAATACCAGCAGCGCGGCCGCTGCACCAGGTTGCCGCCGATCGTCGCCATGTTGCGAATCTGCGGCGTCGCCGCGTGTGCGCACGCCTCGGCCAGCGCGCCGAAGCGCTTGCGTACGCCGGCGTGCGCTTCGATCGCCGCCAGCGTCGTCAGCGGCCCGAGCACCAGATCGCCGTCGTCCCCCGTCGACGATCGAATGTTGTCGAGCCCGCCGATGCCGCGCAGGTTCACCAGCCGCCGCGGCGACTCGAGCCCTTCCTTCAGCCGATCCAACAGATCGACGCCGCCCGCCTTGACCATGACGCCCGTTCCCAGCTGCGCGATCGCCTCGTCGAGGCTGGCGGCATTCGTCCACTCGAACGATTTCATCGCTTGGCCTCCTTGACGCGGTTGACCTTGCCGAGCGCCGCCAGCAGCGCCGGCGGGTTCATCGGCAGCTCGCGCACGCGCACCCCGATGGCGTTGTAGACCGCGTTGGCGATGGCCGCCGCCGTCGGGATGTTGGCCGGCTCGCCGATGCCATGGATGTCGGTGGCGTTGCGCCCGATGTATTGATCGATCAATACGACCTCGATCTCCGGCGTCTCCTTCGCGCCCGCGATCTTGTACTGATCGAGGTTGGCGTTGACCATGCGGCCGGTCGCGCGATCCATGTGCCGCTCTTCGTAGAGCGCGTACGAGATGCCGTGCAGGATGCCGCCGTTGATCTGCGACTGCACGGCGAGCGGATTGAGCACGCGCCCGCAGTCGTGCACCGCGACCATGCGCTCGACCTTGACGACGCCGGTCTCGACGTCGACGACCACCTCGGCGAACTGAACACCGCCGTAGCCGCCGTGCGGATCGCCGCCGTAGTCGGGCGAGCGCGACGCCTGCGCCGACAGATGCTCGGTGGTCATCTTGGCCGCCGCCTTCTTGAGCGGCATCGAGCGCGCCTGCTCGCCGACAGCCTTGTAGAGCTGCTCCTTGATGCGCCAGGCCGCCACGCGCGCCGGCGCCGTGATCCCGAGCAGCGTCTTCGATCCGCCCGACGACGGCCCGGCCGGATACTGCGTGTCGCCGATCTTGACGGCCACGTCCTCGACGCGCACGCCGAGCTCCTCGGCCACGACCATCGCCAGCGCCGTGCGCGTGCCGGTACCGATGTCTTGCACCGACGACATGATTTCGATCGATCCGTCCCGGTGCAGGCGCACCTCGCACGAGGCATCGAGATCGACGAAGCGGCCCCACATCGACTGCGCCATGCCGATGCCGCGCTTCTTGGGGCCGCCGTCGGCGCCCGCCGGCCGGCGCTTGGACCAGCCGAAGCGTTCGGCACCGATCTGCCGCTCGGCCTTGCGCGCCGCGCGCGTCGCCTCGTCGTTGCCGCCCGGCCCCGGCACGCCCGGACCGGCGTCGAGCTTGTCGCGCAGCGCCAGCGGGTCCATCCCGATCTTCTCGGCCAATTCGTCCATCAGCTGCTCGAGCGCGAACGCGCCCTGCGGCTGACCGGGCGCGCGGAAGGCCGCCGCCGCGCCGGTGTGGGTGAAGACGTCGTACTGCTCCGAGCGCGTGTTGTCGCACGCGTAGAGCGAGGTCCCCATCCAGCCGACGCCGCCGCCGGTGGCGATGCCGCTGTTGCCCCAGCTCGTCACCACGATCCCGGTGAGCGAGCCGTCCTTCTTGGCGCCGATCTTGACCGTCTGCACCGTCGACGGACGATTGCCGACGCACAGGTGCTCCTCTTTGCGGTCGAGCATCAAGCGCACCGGCGCGCCCGCCTTCTTCGAGAGCTGCGCCGCGAGGATGCCGAAGCTGCCGGCGCCGAACTTGGCGCCGAAGCCGCCGCCCATGAACTCGGTGATGATGCGCACCTTCGACTTGGGCAGGTCGAACACCGTCGCGAACTCGTCGCGCACGCTGGTGGTGCCCTGCGACGAAGCGTAGACGGTGAGCCCGTCCTCGCGCCAGTCGGCGACGACACCGTGCGTCTCGAGCGCCGAGTGGGTCTGCACCTGCGTCTTGAACTCGCCGTCGACGCTGAGCTCGGCCGCTTTGAGCCCGGCGTCGACGTCGCCCTTGTCGCGCTTCGACGGGCCGCGCACGTTGCCTTTTTGCGCGAGACCCTTTTGCGCGCCGCCGCCGCCCGCCGAGCCGCCCATGTCGACCGCGCCGGGATAGACGAGCGGGGCGCCGTCCCTGCGCGCGTCGTCGAGCTCCACGACGAACGGGAGCCGCTCGTACTCGACCTTGACCAATCGCGCCGCTTCGTCGGCGATCGACTGCGAGGTGGCAGCGACGGCGGCGACCGCCTGTCCGGCGTAGAGCACGAGCGGAAATTTGTCGGCGACCTTGGGCGGATTGCGCAGCTTGGCGCCCTCGCCGCGCCCGACGATCATCACCGCCTTGACGCCCGGGAGCCGCTCGGCGGCCGATAGATCGATCGACTTGACCCGCGCGTGCGGATGCGGCGAGACGACGCGCCGCGCGAACAGCATGCCCGGCAGCCGCACGTCGGCGGTGTAGCGCGCCTTGCCCGTGACCTTGAGCCGGCCGTCGAGCCGCGGATGCGACTTGCCGACGATCTTGAGCTTCGAGTTGACCGGCCAGGGCGGCGGCTCGTCGGCGGGTCGCTCGGCCTTGGACTCGAAGTGCAGCTCGGCCGCGTGCGTGACCACGTCGCTGCCGCGCGGCAGCTTCTGTCCCGACGCCGCCATCGCCGCCGCGAACACCTTGGGATAGGTGCCGCAGCGACAAAGATTTCCCGAGACGGCGGTCTTGACCTCGTCGAGCGACGGTTTGTTGTTCCGGGCGAGCAGCGCCGCGCAGCTCATCACCATGCCGGGCGTGCAGAAGCCGCACTGCATGGCGTCGTTGGCGATGAACTGCTCCTGAATCGGCGTCAGCTTGTCGCCGCGCGCCAGACCCTCGATGGTCGTGACCGCGCGCGCGCCCACGTCGACGGCGAGCGTCATGCACGAGCAGACCGGCGTGCCGTCGAGGTGCACGGTGCAGGCGCTGCACGAGCCGCGATCGCAGACGACCTTGGTGCCGGTCAGCCCGATCGAGAAGCGCAGCGCGTCGGCGAGCGTGGTCGACGGCTCGAGCGACAGCTGATGCACGCTGCCGTTGACTTTCAAGCTCACCGGCACGGCGCCCGGCCCCACGGCGGCACCGCCCTTGACGCTCTCGGCGAGCGCCTCCGTCGTTTTCAGGATGCCGGCGGCGGCGACCGTGATGCCGGTCCCGGTGAGGAAGCTGCGTCGGGTGATGCCCCGCGTCTCGTCGTCTTCACTCATGGTGGCTGACTATACCGCCGATCTTTCGCGCACCAGCGTTGATTCGCCGCGCCGTCGACCTACTAAACTGCGTATGGGCGACACCGTCGGACACTTCGTTCTCGAGCGGCTCCTGCAGTGGGGCGTCAAACGGATCTATGGCTATCCGGGCGACGGCATCAACGGCATCGACGCGGCGATGCCCGATTTTGCCGAGCGGCTCAAATACGTGCAGGTCCGGCACGAGGAGATGGCCGCCTTCATGGCGTGCGCGCACGCCAAGTTCACCGGCGAGCCGGGCGTCTGCCTCGCCACTTCGGGACCGGGGGCGATTCACCTGCTCAACGGGCTCTACGACGCCAAGCTGGATCATGCGCCGGTCGTCGCCATCGTCGGACAGTCGGCCACGACGGCGATGGGCGGCTCGTATCAGCAGGAGGTCGATCTGCAGACCCTGTTCAAGGACGTGGCCGGCGAATACGTGACGACGGTGATGTCGGCCGCGGCGGTGCGCCATTCGATCGATCGCGCCATGCGCATCGCGCGCAGCGAGCGAACGGTCACCTGCGTGATCATTCCGAAGGATCTGCAGGAGCAGAAGGCGGTGCGAACGCCGCCGCACGAGCACAACACGCTGCTCACCGGGATCGACTACACCGACCCGCGCGTGCTGCCGCGCGATCGCGATCTGAAGCGCGCCGCCGAGGTGCTCAACGCCGGCAAGAAGGTGGCGATCCTCGTCGGTGCCGGCGCGCTGCGTGCGCAACGGGAGGTGGCCGAGATCGCCGAGACGCTGGGGGCCGGCGTGGCCAAGGCGCTGCTCGGCAAGGCGGTGCTCGCCGACGATTTGCCCTGGGTGACGGGCGCCATCGGCCTCCTCGGGACCAAGCCGAGCTGGGATCTGATGATGGACTGCGACACGCTCCTCATGATCGGATCGAGCTTCCCCTATTCGGAGTTCCTGCCCAAAGAGGGGCGGGCGCGCGGCGTCCAGATCGATATCGACGGGCGCATGTTGAGCCTGCGCTATCCGATGGAGGTGAACCTGGTCGGCGATTCGGCCGAGACCCTGCGCGCGCTGGCGCCGCTCCTCGAGCGCAAGACCGATCGCTCGTGGCGCGAGAAGATCGAGAAGAGCACGGCGAGCTGGTGGAAGCTCATGGACGAGCGTGCGCATACGCCGGCCAATCCGATCAATCCGCAGCTGCTCTTCTGGGAGCTGTCCAAGCGTCTGCCAGACCGCGCGATCATCTCGTCGGATTCAGGATCGGCGGCGAACTGGTTCGCGCGCGATATCAAGATCCGCGACGGCATGATGGCGTCCTTGTCCGGAAATTTGGCGACGATGGGGCCAGGCGTGCCCTACGCGATCGGGGCGAAGTTCGCCTTCCCCGATCGTCCGGTGTTCGCGCTCGTCGGGGACGGCGCGATGCAGATGAACGGGATCAACGAGCTCATCACCATCGCCAAATATTGGAAGGAGTGGCCGGATCCGCGGCTCTACGTCCTGGTGCTCAACAACCGCGACCTGAACATGGTGACCTGGGAGCTGCGCGCGATGGCCGGCAGCCCGAACATCCCGTCGATGCAGACGCTGCCGGACTTCTCGTACGCGGCGTACGCCGAGTCGCTCGGGCTCAACGGCATCAAGGTGCAGACGGCGGAGGGGGTCGGCGCGGCGTGGGAGGCGGCGCTGGCGAGCGATCGGCCGGTCATCATCGAAGCCATCGTCGATCCCGACGTCGCGCCGCTGCCGCCGCACATCACGTTCGAGCAGGCCAAGTCGTTCACGCAAGCGCTGGCCAAGGGCGACCCGGATGCGCGGGGGATCATCGAGCAGGCATTCCGGGCGGTGTTTCCCAAGAAAGTGTGAGCCGAGGGACTTCCTCACAGAGGGCGCTCGAG
>JAQBQH010000236.1 GCA_028287105.1 Myxococcales bacterium | reverse complement strand
CCGTCGCAGTCGCCGCTGCGCGGCGTGCTCCTCCAGCGGACCCGCTGATGTCGCGCTGCGCGCGACGCGGGTCCTTTACGCCGCCGGCAGCGCGCCTTGCTACCTCCGCTCTGCGCGTCGGGCACGTTGCAAATGAGCGAGGGAGCGCTCTGGTACCAGGCGTAAGAGCGGACGCAGTGAGGCGACCTCCCGGCGGCGTAGAGGGGCCGCGTCGCGCGACGCGCGACATCAGCGGCCCCGATGGAGGAGCACGCCGCGAAGCGGCGACTGCGACGGATTCCGACGCCGGGAGGTCGTCTCACTGCGTCCGCGAACCCAGCCGTCACGAAGCTAATCGTTCTTCACTGACCGGCATGGCCGCTAGCTTTCGGTCCAGCTGGCGACGGCGCGCGGCTCGAGCGGCGCCGGTCCGACGACGACGCGACGTTCGCCGGCCCAGTGCAGCCGCTCCTTGCCGAGCGCGCGCGGCAGCGGCCAGGCGAGCGGCTCGGCGCCGGCCGAGAGCTGCGGCAGGATGACGAGGCGCGTTTCGCCCGAGACCCGCTCGATCCAGGCGACCGCGTCGCCGTCCGCACGCCACGAGGGCGCCTCGATGACGTGAACGGAGCCGGTGAGCGGATGCACGCGGCGGCCGTCGAGGTAGATGGCGCCGCCGTCGACCTCGACGACGTGGCGGCCGCCGGGAGAGCGCGATGGCGGGACGCTGAGGATGCCGGTGCGGGCGGCCTGGCGGCGCGGCTGTCGCGACGGCGGCGGATGGTGCGGCGGCGGAGTCCCGTCGGTGCGAGAGCGCGCGCGGGACTTCGTCGGCACCACCATGCCCAGCGCGAGGACGAGCGAGAGCATGCGCATCGTCACACCTCCTCCGCTCAGGAGGCGGCAGGTCGGAAGACGGAGCAAGTTTTTGGCAAGCACGACCGGTTTTCAGGGGCCGCTTCTTCAGGTGCCGCTGAGGTAATGTACGTGCTTCGATGCTGAAGAATGTCCTGATCGTCATCGGCGTGCTGGTGAACGTCGCCTTCCTGCTCATCAACCTGCATCCCGATCGACCGCACCTCGGCAAGCAGCGCAAGGTGCGCATCCTCCTGCGCGCCGATCCCGGCCGCGTCAAGTGGGTCAAGGAGAACGAGCTGGAGGAGTTCGGCGCCGCCAACGACGTGAACATCGAAGTGGTCGCGGCCCATTCGTTCGAAGAGGTGCTGTCGATCCTGGAGCAGGAGACCAAGAAGCCGACGGGCCTCTTGCTCGCCAGCATCGACAGCGGGATCTCGGACGAGCTGCGCCGCAAGGACGCGGTGCGACCGCTCGACGGAGCGATCCCGGCGCCGCTGCTCGACGAGGCGATGGCGCAGTACATCCCCGAGGCGGTCGCGCGCAGCCGCGGGCCGCGGGGACAGATCTGGTTTCTACCGAAGCGCGCCGAGGTCGACGTCGCCGTCTACTCGACGCCCGCGCTCGAGGACGTCTATCTGCACTGGGAGACGGATCGGCCGGCCATCGCCGCCGCGCTCGCCGAGGTCAACGGGGTCGGGCTGCCGCGCGGCTACACGTTCCAGAAGAGCCCCGACGCGTGGGACAGCTTCGATCAATTCGTCGCCGCCTGGTACTGGGCGCACCATGCGGGCGCGTGGGCCGATCCGCCGACGGAGGTCGCGCCGCGCATGGCCATGCGCACCGGTGACAACGAAGACGCGATGCACGATCTGTTCGCGTCGTTCTATCGGCACGGGATGCTCGACGCCGATCTCGGGAAGCGCGATGCGCCGGCGGTGCTCGATGCGCTGCAGTGGGAGGCGCTCTATCGCAAGCACCACCTGTTGACCGCGGCGTGCGAGGGTAAAGAGGGCGTCGACTCCGACGGTGTCAACGTGCTGTTCAAGGCGCGCAAGCTGGCCTGGGCACCGATCAACCAGGAGGATTCGCTGTGGCTGCACGGCGGCTCGCAGCGCAACGCGCAGCCGGGGATGGTCGAAGCGAACGAGCTCGCGTGGGCGACGATGCCGTCGGGCGCGTCGCTGGAGCTCCAGGGCGGCAAGCCGGCGCGACGTTCGCGGAGCTTCTCGATCACGCGCATCAGCTTGTGGGCGCTGCCGAAACACTCGCCCGATCCGAAGCTGGCGTTCCAGTTGGCCTCGTTCCTGACGCAGCGCGGACTGCAGCAGCGCGAGACCGAGGCGCAGGGGCTGTTACCCATTCGTCAGGATCTGCGCGCCGACTATCCCATCCTGTTTCGGCTGGCGTGGATGCAGCACATCCTCGATGCCAGCTATCGTCAGCTCGCGGCCGGGTCCACCACCATCGCGCCGCAAGTGGCCGACCAGGAGCTCGACGTCATGTACTCGGAGCTGCGCAACGCGGTCGTGTATGGGCGCGCAGCGTCGGCGCCCGGGTCGCTCGCCGCCATCGCCGCGGCCGCTCGCGAGGTGCCCCATGGCAAATGAGCCGCCCACCGGCGAGCCGCCGGCGGGCAGAGGCGACGACACTGCCGAGACCCAGATCCTCCGCGACGAGGTCGCGCATCAGCGTCGGGAGGAGCGGGTTCGCGACGCGCGCGAGAAGCGCACCGAGGCGCTCAAGAATCGCGTCGCGCTGGCGGCCATCGTGCTGACCACGGCGCTGTCGTTCATCGGCAACATCAAGGGCAATCGCACGGAGGCGGTCACCGCCGCCAAGGATGCGGCCGAGTCGGCGCGGCGGCAGGCGGCCGAGCTGTGGGCGTTCTATCAGACGACGCTGGCGGAGCGCACGACCTTGATGATCGCGCACGATCGGCTGCGGCTCGATCTGGAGAAGCGCGGCCTTGCGCGTACCGATCCTTCGATCCGGCTCGAGGCACTTCAGCTCACCGACTACGAGCAGCACATCAAGGACTTCGACGGCGATACGCAGCAGGTGTTCTATCGCGTGCAGGATCTGGAGAAGCAGCAGGACCTGGCGGAGCGGCGAAGCATCGAGCCGGCGCGAGCGGCGTCGCGCTACGAGCTGGCGATCAAGCTCATCACGCTGGCGCTGATCCTGTTGTCGGTGACCATCCTGTCGAACCGCACCTGGCTGTTCATCTCGGGGCTGTGTCTCGGCGGTGTCGGTGTGCTCTTGGCCTTCGACGCCTATCTGCTGTTCTTCTAACTCATTCTTCTGGCGAGCCTCTCAGCAGTGCCCGATCCAGGGGATCGGCGCCAGCTCCTCGGGCTTGACCAGCTTGGGCTGCTTCTCGATGACGCGGCCCAGGCGGATGACCAGCGGCGCGCCGACGACCGTCGTCAGGAGGGCGCGCAGCATGCCGCGCCGCGTCGGCTGATATCCGAGGATCTTCACGCGGCCAATATACTACGGAACGATTTCAGCCGTTCGCGGAGCGTCGCTCAGGGGCGGTGCTGGAACTGCGACGAGTCGGCGTCCTTGGCGGCGTCCTCGGTCGCGTTCATGCGGCCCTGGGCGCCTTCGTTGGTGCGCTTGTCGTTCGGCGGAGGCGCTTTGTTGCCCTCTTTTTGAGAGGTCTGCGCCGACGATTTCGGCGGCTTCTTCTTCGCCAGCGACGGGGCAGCCGGCACCAACGCCAGCGCCAGAATCAATGCGATCCTTCTCATGACGTGACCTCACTCCTTGGCGCCGCCTTCAAGCCCGCAGAGGCGAGCAGCGCCTGATCTTCGGATACGTCCGGATTTCCCGTCGTCAACAGCTTCTCGCCATAGAAGATCGAGTTCGCCCCGGCGAAGAAGCACAGGAGCTGGCCCTCCTTCGACAGCGACATGCGCCCCGCCGAGAGGCGCACGCGCGCCTTCGGGATGAGGATGCGCGCTGTAGCGATCATACGCACGAGCTCCAGCGGTTCCACTGGCGGCATGGCGGCGAGCGGCGTGCCCTCCGTCGCGACGAGCGTGTTGATCGGCACCGACTCCGGCTGCGGATCGAGCGCTGCCAGCGTGCGCAGCATGTCGCAGCGATCGTCAATCGACTCGCCCATGCCGATGATCCCGCCAGAGCAGACCGTGATGCCGGCCTGCCGCACGCGCGCCAGCGTCTCGAGGCGGTCGTCGTAGGTGCGCGTCGAGATGATCGACTTGTAGTGCTGCCTGGAGGTGTCGAGGTTGTGGTTGTAGGCGGTGAGGCCGGCCTCCTTGAGGCGGCGCGCCTGGTCGTCGTTGAGCATGCCGA
>JAQBQH010000225.1 GCA_028287105.1 Myxococcales bacterium | reverse complement strand
TGTGGAGCGTCATCGATCTCCTCGCCAAGGCGCCGCGCGATCTGGAAGAGATCAACCGTCGCATCGTCTCGCTCGTGCATCAGCGCACCGGCGGCGACTTCCCCGACGACCTCACGCTGCTCGGTCTGGAAGTTCGCGACTAGCAGCGCCGGTCCGTTTTCGGAGAACCCTCCTTCCTCTTTCGCGGCACAGTTCCTCCTAGAATACTCTAAAGAATCAAGACACATACGGCCTGCCGTGTGCTTAGGACCAGGCCATGGGTCCTGGAACGCTCTTGCTGATTGCGTTGGCGGTCATCGGCTATGCGTACGTCGGCTATCCGCTGATCTGCTGGCTGCGTGCGCGCCTCCGGCCGATCGCGGTGCTGCGGAAGCCGATCCGCCCGCGCGTGTCCATCGTCATTGCCGCCTTCAACGAGGCGCGCAACATCTGCCACAAGCTGCAGGACCTGTCGCAGCAGAGCTATCCGTCGGAGCTGATCGAGGTCGTCGTCGCCTGCGACGGCTCCCAGGACTCGACGCCCGAGCGGGCGGAGCGCGTGCGCCATCTGTTCGGGTCGCGGCTGCGGGTCATCGCGCTGCCGGAGCATCGCGGCAAGGCGGCGGCGCTCGACGCGGCAGTGGCGGCATCGACGGGCGAGGTGCTGGTGTTCACCGACGCGCGCCAGGAGCTGTCGCACAACGCGGTCGAGTCGCTGGTCGAAAACTTTGCCGACCCGAGCATCGGCGCCGCCGGCGGCGAGCTGGTGTTGGCCGGTGACGCCCCGGTGGGCGCCTATTGGAAGTACGAGGCGGCGCTCCGTCGCTGGGAATCGGCCGCCGGCTCGACCGTCGGCGTGTCGGGCGCGCTCTACGCGCTTCGGCGCGAGCTGTGGCGGCCCTTGCCCGAGGAGACCATCCTCGACGACGTGCTGGTGCCGATGCGGGCGCGGCTGGCCGGGCGCCGCGTGGTGCTCGAGCCGCTCGCCAAGGCGTTCGACGTCGCCGCCGACAACGGGCGCGAGTTCGGCCGCAAGGTGCGCACGCTCTCGGGCAACTTCCAGCTGCTGGCGCTCGAGCCGGCGCTGCTCTTGCCGTGGAAGAATCCGTCGTGGTTCGGCCTGGTCTCGCACAAGCTCATGCGCCTGGCGGTGCCGTACGCGATGGTGACGGCGCTGGTGGCGGCGGCGATGTTGCCCGCGCCGTGGAGGGTGCTGCTGCTCGGCCCGCAGCTCATGGCCTACGGGCTGGCGTTGGCGCGCTGGATCGGCCACGGCCAGGGCTCGCGGCTGGCACGCTTGTGCGAGACGGTGGTGATGCTCAACGCGGCGGTGGTGGCCGGCACGATTCGCTTCGTGCGCCACGGACGGCGGCTGCAGTGGTAATGACCTGAGCCCTGTTGTATGGATCGGCGCGTGATGTTTCGCGCCGTGCCCGACCGCTCGCTCGACGAGATCCTGTCGAAGGTTTCGCGGTCGTTCTACCTCAGCCTGGCCATCTTGCCGCGGGCGATGCGCTCGCAGCTGTCGGCGGCGTACCTGGTGGCGCGGGCGGCCGATACCATCGCCGACACGCGGCTGGTGCAGGCGGAGCGGCGCATCGAGCTGCTCGACGGCATGCGCAAGGCGCTCGGCGATCCGGCGGTGATCGGGCCCTACGTCAGCGACGTGGGCGCGAAGCTGGTGGCGCCCGACGCGGCGCTCGACGAGACCAGCGCCGCCGAGCGCCTCTTGCTGACGCGGCTCGGCGATTGTTTGCGGCGGCTGAGCGATTTCGAAGAGGGCGATCGCGACCGCGCGCGCAAGGTGCTCGAGACGCTGATCACCGGTATGGAGCGCGATCTGGCGCGCTTCAGCGACGGGGAGCGGCTGGTCGCGCTCGAGACCGTCGCCGATCTCGACGAGTACACGTACATGGCGGCCGGCTGCGTCGGCGAGTACTGGACGGTGATGACGGCGGCGCACGTCCCGACGGTGCGGCGACTGGCGCGGCCCGATTACGTGGCGCGCGGCGTGCGGCTCGGCAAGGCGCTGCAGCTGGTCAACGTCATCCGCGACGCCGCCGCCGACCTCGGGCAGGGGCGCTGTTATGTCCCGCGCGACCTCTTGTCGAAGCACGGCCTCCAGCCCGAAGATCTGCGCGACGCGACGGCGCGGCGACGGGCGCGGCCGCTGCTCGACGAGCTGCGGGTCATGGCGCTCGGCCACATCGACGCGGCGTTCCCCTACGTGATGGCGATTCCGCGACGGGAGCCGCGCCTGCGGCTGGCCGCGCTGTGGCCGTTGTGGATCGGGCTCGGTACGCTCGAGAAGCTGGCCGCCGCCGCCGATCCGCTCGATCCGGCGCAGCCGGTGAAGATCTCGCGCGCCGACGTCTACAAGATCCTCGCCGAGTCGTCGATGACGGTCGGCGTCGACAGCGCGCTGACCCGACTGCACGAACGCCGTCGACGGCGGGCCGGGTGACGCGCGCGGCGCTGCTGGCCTTGTTGGCGGCGGCGCTGTTTGGTGCCAGCGCGCCGCTGGCCAAGCGCCTCCTGGCCGACGTGGCGCCGCCGCTCCTGGCCGCGCTCCTCTACGCGGGGGCGGGCCTCATGGCGCTGCCGTTCGCGGCGCGCACGTTCAGGCGACGGGAAGCGCCGCTCCGGCGCGCCGACTGGCCGCTCCTGGCAGGCGTCATCGGCTGTGGCGGCGTGGCCGGGCCGCTCCTACTGATGTACGGCCTGTCGCGCTCGTCGGCGACGGTCACGTCGCTGTTGCTCAACCTCGAGGCGGTGTTCACCACGGCGCTGGCGGTGCTGGTGTTCCGCGAGTGGATCGGCCGGCGCGGGCTCGCCGCGCTTGCTGTCGTGGTGGCGGGATGCGCGCTCTCGACGTGGGCTGCCGGCGGCGCGACGAGCTCCTGGGTCGGCCCGCTCGCCGTCGCTGGCGCCTGCGCGATGTGGGCGGTCGACAACAACCTGACCCAGCGGCTGTCGCTACGCGACCCGATGGCCGTGGTGTGCGTCAAGGGCCTCGGCGCCGCACCGATCGCCTTCGCGATCGCGTGGGCCGCGCACGCGCCGTGGCCGCCCGCGCGCGCCGTGG
>JAQBQH010000154.1 GCA_028287105.1 Myxococcales bacterium | reverse complement strand
CTCTTCTCACTTTTCACCTCCGGTCGTCAGCGTCACCGTGGTCTTGTTGCCGTCGGTGAGCCAGCGCTTGGCGAACGCCGCCAGCTCGGCCGGCTTGATGCGGTCGATGCGCGCGTACCGCTTGTTCATGGCCTCGATATCGCCGGTCTGCGCCGTCGTGCGCGCCAGGATGACCGCGACGCGCGTGGCGGTGTTGAGCCCGAGAATGGCGCCGTACTTCAGGTTCGAGCGCACCGCGTCCAGCCGCTTCTGATCGACGCTGCCGCCGGCGAGCTTGGCGATCTCGTCGCCGACCGCCTTCTCGACGACGTCCATGTCGGCGGGCTTCTTGACCCGCAAGAGCACGCCGAACAGCGACGGATCGCGCGACGGCGACCACCCGCTGTCGACCGAGTCGACGAGCTGGCGCTTGAGCACCAGGTCCTGATAGAGCGGGCTGGTCTCGCCGAACAGATAGTCGTTGAGCACGCTCTGAACGGCGGTCGTGTTGAGGTCGGCGGCGGCGGTGGTGTGCCACGCCATCCAGACGCGCGGCAGGGTCGGCGTCTTCCACTCGACCTTGGCGCGCCGCGCCTCCGTTTGCGCCGGCTCGACCGGGATCGCGACCGCGTCGAGCTTGCCCTTCCACGGGCCGTACGCCTTCTCGAGATGCGCCAGCGTCTCCTTCTTGTCGAAGTCGCCGGCGACGATGATGGTGGCGTTGTCGGGCGTGTAGTAGCGACGGAAGAACTCGCGCGAGTAGGTGAAGCCGGACGGCATGGCCTTGACGTCGGCGAGGTAGCCGATGACCGAGTGGCGATAGGTGTGCTTCGTGTACGCGGTCTCGAGCATCTTCTCCTCGAGGATGAGCTCGGGATTCGACGCGCTCTTGGCGTACTCGCCGAGGATGGCGCCCGCCTCGGTCTTGAATTGCTCCTCGTTGTAGTCGAGGTGCTGGAAGCGATCGGACTCGTAGTCGATGATCGTCGGCAGCGCCTTGGACGGACCATACAAATGATAGACGGTCATGTCCTCGGAGGTGAAGGCGTTGGTGTTGAGGCCGAGCCGCGTGACCGTCGAGTTGTATTCGTCGCCCGGATGGGTCGGCGTGCCGCGGAACATCATGTGCTCGAAGAAGTGCGCATAGCCCGAGCGCCCCTCTTCGGCTTCGTTGCGGCTACCGACGCGCATGAGCGTGTAGTAGGCGACGAGGCCGGGCGAGTCGTAGGGGATGAGCACGACGCGCAGCCCGTTGGGGAGTGAGTGGACCTCGGTGGGAAAGGGGAACGCTTTGGTGTTCGCCGCCGGCTTGGCATGCAGCGTCGCCGGTGTTGCTACGGCGACGACGGCAAGCGCGAGGGCGGGCAGTACGGCTCGCATGGGCACCTCCACGGTGTGGCAGGCGTAGACCAGCTCGACGCCTGCGTCAACCAATCCCGACGGCAACACCGGTACGGGCCGATTGTTCGGTCATAATTGCAAAAGAGGAGAAGCGATGGCCGAAGACTTCGCAGCGATGATCAACAACATGCCGGGCAATGGCTGGGTCCAGGCGATGGGCATCCGCATCACGCGCGCCACCGTCGAGGAAGTGGAGTGCGAGTGGGAGGTGGGCGAGCGCCACCAGCAGGGCTACGGCATCGTGCACGGCGGTGTGCACTGCGGCGTCATCGAGACGCTGGCGTCGATTGGCGCGCATCTGGTGGCCATGTCGCGCGGTCAGCGTACCGTCGGGCTCGAGAACCACACCTCGTTCATTCGCGCGGTGCGCACGGGCAAGCTACGCGGCGTGGCCCGACCGGTGACGCGCGGCAAGAGCTCGCAGGTGTGGGAAGGCTGGATCTACGACGCCGAGGAGAAGCTGGTGGCGCGCGGCACGGTGCGGCTGCTTTGCATCGCCGAGGACAAGGCGCTGGGATGAGCGGAGGCGTCATGAAGACGATCTTGGTGACCGGTGCGACCGACGGCATTGGACGGGCCGCGGCAGCGCGGCTGGGCAGGGCAGGAACGCGCATCCTGGTGCACGGCCGCACCATGGCCAAAGCGGAGGCGGCGGCGAAGGCGCTCGCGAACGAGACGGGCGGCGTGTTCGCGCCGGTGGCCGGAGATTTCGCGCGGCTCGACGAGGTGCGCGCGCTCGCCGCCGACGTCGTGCAACAGGCGCCGCGGCTCGACGCGCTCGTCAACAACGCCGGCATCTTCACGCGCGAGCGCCTCACCAGCGACGACGGCTTCGAGCTGACGCTGGCCGTCAACCACCTCGCGCCGTTCGCGTTGACGCATCTGCTGTTGCCGTCGCTGCTGGCGGCGGGCGCGGCGCGCGTCGTCAACGTCAGCTCGATGGTTCACATGCGCGCCAGCATCGACTGGGACGACCTCGATCGCACGCGCGACTTCGATGGCTACGCCGCGTACGGCGGCTCGAAGCTGATGAACGTCCTCTTCACCTACGAATTGGCGCGCCGCCTCGATGGGCGCGGCGTGACGGTGAACGCGATGCATCCGGGCGTCATCGGCACCAAGCTCCTGCGTCAGGGATTCGGCAGCATGGGTGGCGACGACGCCGACGCGGGCGGCGAGGCCGAGGCCAAGCTGGCTGCCGATCCGGCGCTGGAGGGCGTCACGGGGCGCTACTACGACCAGACCGAGGAATCACGCTCCTCGCGCGACTCCCACGATGGGACGCTGCAGCAGCGCTGTTACGAGATGAGCCTCGCGCGCACCGGCGTCGCGCCCGCCTGAGCTGAAGCCTTAGCGATAGGGTCCCGACCGCGGCCCACCGCTGGCCGGGCGGCCGCGCAGGCGCGAGACGTTGGCCGACTCGAGCTTGGCCCCGTCGAGCTTGGCCTCGTCGACGTCGCAGCGGTCGAGGTTCGACTCGCGCAGATCGGCGTCGGTCAGATCGGCGCCACGCAGATCCGACCGCTCCAGGTTCGACCCCGACAAGTTGGCCCCCCACAGGCGCGCATTGCGCAGATCGCACTTCTCCAGGTTGCAGCTCGACAGATCGGCGCCGGCGAGGTCGACCTTCTGCAGCGACGCCTTCTCGAAGTTGCAGCCGCTGAACGACGCGCCCACGCCGTGCGCGCCCTCGATGCGCGCCTCCTCGAAGTTGCTGCGGCGGAAGGTCGCGCCCTCGAGCGTCGTGCCGCGCAGATCGGCCTCCTCGAAGTTGCACCCTTCGGCGTGCGCGCGCGTCAGGTCGGCGCCTTCGAGCAGGCTCTCCTCGAAGTTGGCGCCGCGCGCCTGGGTGTCGACGAGGACGGCGCGGCAGAGATCGCACTCCTCGAAGTTGGCGCCGGTGAGCTGCGCGCCGGTGAGGTCGGCGTCGCGCAGGTCGGCCTCCTCGAGGTTGGCGTTGCGCAGGTTGGCGCGCATGAGCTGGGCGCCGGCGAGGCGCGCCTCTTCGAGGTTCGCGCCCGTGAGATCGGCGTCGACGAGCATGGCGCCGGCGAGGTCCACCGCGTCATGCACCGCGCGGGTAATCGCGTCGCACATGTCGTGGGCGTCGCCGCGCCAGAGGACCTGGCCGTCGCGGTGCTTGATCTCGAGCTCCATCACGCTGCCTCCTCAGATGAACCTAGCGGGGGGCGAGCCGCAGCGCCATCGCCGGTCGTGCCAAAGGGTTTTGCCGATCGCGCCAGGCCGCCGCGGGCTGGCGCGGGCGGGTATGCTTGGTCTCGTGAAGGGTGAGCTCGAGGCGGGGCGCGTGACGTCGAAGGAGGTGCCGTCGTCGTCGCCGCTGCCGCCGGCGCTCTTGCGCTGGCTGGCGGCGCGCGGCCTCGATGCCTCGCTCGTGGCGGCGCGCGTGGGGCTGCCGGCCGACGCGGCCGAGCGCGACGAGGTGCTCATCACGCCGTCGCGGGCCGACGAGATGATGCAGGAGGCGGCGGCGCTGGTCGGCGATCCCTTCCTGGCGCTGCGCCTGCCCGCGGAGCTGCCGTTCCGTCGCTACGGGCTGCACGAGGTGGCCGCGCGCGCCGCCGGCACGGTGCAGGAGGCGCTCGAGCGCACGACGCGCTACGCCTCCTTGATCCATCCGCGCCTGGAGCTGACGCTCGAGGTGGCCGGCACGGAGGCGCGCTGGCGGCAGCGGATGCGCGGCTATCCCCGCGGCATCGGTCGCGCGACGCACGAGTACGGCCTCGGCTCGGCGGCGTGGCACCTCGGGCGCGCGGTCGAGCGCGCGACGGTGGCGACGCGGGTCTGGTTCGTTCACGCGCGCCCGCGCGACCTCGCGCCTTATCACCGTTTCTTCGGCACCCGTGAGCTCGACTTCGGCTGCGACGACAACGGCTACGCCTTCGACGCGGCGCTCCTCGCGCTGCCCATGACCGAGGGGGACCCGCGACTATTGGCGACGGTGGAGCCGCTGGCGGAGGCGGCGCTGCGGGCGCAGCCGCCGGCGCGCGACTTCGCCGACGAGGTGGCGGCGCGCATCCGGGCCCTCCTGCCCGACAGCGCCGGCGTCGAGGCGGTGGCGGCGGCGCTGCACATGAGCGCGCGCACGCTGCAGCGGCGGCTCGGCGAGACGGGCGCGCAGTTCTCCGAGGTGCTCGACGCCGTGCGCGCCGACGAGGCGAGGCGCGCGCTCGTCGAGGGCGAGCTGCCGCTGGCGGAGATCGGCTGGCGCCTCGGATTCGCCGATCTGGCCACCTTCAGCCGTGCCTTCAAGCGCTGGACGGGCAAGCCGCCCGGGACCTTTCGCCGCGACGGGCGGGGCGGCGCGCACAACGTCCCTTGACAAAGAAAACGAACGGTCGTACTTTTCAATCATGAGCAGCAAGGGCGAAGAGACCCGGGAGCGCATCGTCGAGCGGGCCTTCCGGCTTGCCAGTCGCGACGGTCTCAACGGGCTCACGGTCGGCACCCTCGCCGCCGATCTCGGTCTCTCCAAGAGCGGCCTCTTCGCGCACTTCGGATCGAAGGAGGAGCTGCAGGTCGAAGTGCTGCGCGCCGCCGCCGAGTATTTCCAGGACCACGTGTTGAAGAAGGGATTCGTCGCGCCGCGCGGCCTGCCCCGCTTGCGCAAGGTCTTCGAGAACTGGCTCTCCTGGGTCACCGATCCGTCGCTGCCAGGCGGCTGCGTCTTCGTCGCTGCCAGCGCGGAGCTCGACGACAAGCCGGGCCGCGCGCGCGACTTCCTCGCCGCCACCCAGAAGGACCTCCTGACCACGCTGGCCAGGACGGTGCGGCTCGGCGTCGACGTCGGCCACCTCGTCGCCGGCACCGACTGCGAGCAGCTCGCGTTCGAGATGTATGGCATCGTCCTCGCCTTCAATCATGCCCATCGGCTGTTGCGGGATCCCAAGGCGCTGACGCGGGCGCGCCGGGCCTTCGATCGGCTGGTCCAGAGCAGCAAGGCCCTTTGACAGGAGCAGCACATGAGCGCCGCCACCTCCCCTGCCTCGCCGTCGCATAAAAGTACGAACGTTCGTGTCCGTAGTCGGGCCGCAGGCTGGACTGCGGGTTGGACCGTCGGCTCCTATGTGGCCGCGCCGTGGGTCGAGCGCGCCGCCCTCGCGCGCTTCGTCACCGCGCCGCACACCTCGCCCGCCGCGCCCGAGGTCAGCGGCGTCAAGACGCACCAGTTCTGGATCGACGGCCCCGTCGGCCGCCTGTGCGCCTACGACTGGGGCGACTCCGGCCCGACGGTGCTGCTCGCCCACGGCTGGGGCGGCACCGCCGCGCAGATGAGCGGCTTCGTTCGTCCGCTCCTCGACGCCGGCTTCCACGTCCTCGCCTACGACCAGCCCGCGCACGGCTCCTCCGCCGGCCGCCGCGCCACCGTGCGCGACTTCGCCGCCGCGACGGCCGCCGTCGCCGCCAAAGCCTATCGCGTGCACGGCGTCATCGGCCACTCACTCGGCGCCACCGCCGCGCTCCTGGCGCTCGGACACGGTCTCACCGCCGACCGCCTCGCGCTGCTCGCGCCCGCCGTCGAGCTCAGCTTCTTCGTGCGCGGCTTCGCCGCCTCGCTCGGCCTCACGCCACGCCGCATCGACGGCGTCCTCGCCCGCGCCGAGGCCGAGATCGGCCCCTTCGATTCCTTCGACGTCCGCACGCGCGCGCCCTCGTTCAGCTCGGCCGGGCTCATCATCCACGACCCGCGCGATCGCGAGGCGCCCTACGCGCAGGCCGCCGCGCTGGCGCTGGCCTGGCCCGATGCGCAGCTGCGCACCGTCGAGAAGCTCGGCCATCGCCGGCTGCTCGCCGACCTCCACGTCATCCGCGACGCGGTCGACTTCATGCAGCCCGGCCGCGTCGAGGGTCTGTCGAAGACGGCGTAGACGATCAGCCGCGCGCGCGAGCGAGCGCGCGGTCGAGACGGTGAATGCAGGTGGCCTTGCCAATGAGCGCGAGGCACTCGAAGAGGCCCGGTCCCCCGGCGGCGCCGGTCGCTGCGACGCGTACGGCGTGAACGATGTCGCCGAGCGCCCAGCCGCGCTCGGCCAGCCACGCCTGCGTGTCCCGGTCGAGCGACGCCGCGTCGAACGCCTCGCGCCCGGCGAGCCAGCCGCGGTACTCGGCCAGCTTGTCGACCGCGCCCGGCGCCATGACGCGCTTCTGCCAGGCCTTCTCGTCGTAGCTGACGTCTTCGCCGAAGAAGAAGGCGCCCTGGATGAGGATGTCACCGAACACCTTGATGCGATCGCCGAGCGCCTCGACCACGCGCGCCAGCTTTGCGTCGTCGACGGTGAGGCCGGCCTTGTCGACGAACGGCCGCGCCCGCGCCACCTTCTCGGCGAGCGGCAGCTCTTGCATGTAGCGCATCTGGAACGCCTGCAGCTTCATCGGATCGAAGCTGGCCGGCGCGCCCTGCACGCGCTCGAGCGAGAAGCTCTTGACCATCTCGTCGCGCGTGAAGAACTCGGTCTTGTCGTCGAGCGACCAGCCGAGCAGCAGGAGGTAGTTGACGATGGCGTCGGGCAGATAGCCGACCTGCTCGTAGAAGTCGACGATGACCGGGTTGAAGGTCTCGGCCGCCGTCGTCAGCCTCATCGCCTGCGCGATCTGCGTGCCGTGGTCGTGCACCTTCTTGAAGTCGGGGTTCTTCAAGTACTGCTCGAGCTTGCGCTTCGACAGCTTGCGCTTCGAGCCCGGCTCGGCGACGACGGGGAGGTGCGCGTACTTCGGCATCGGATAGCCGAGCGCCTGCACCATGAACAGCTGCCGCGGCGTGTTCGACAGATGCTCCTCGGCGCGGATGACGTGCGAGATCTCGAAGTCGCGATCGTCGACGACGTTGGCCAGGTGGTAGATGAAGCTGCCGTCGCCGCGCTGGATGACGTGGTCGGCCTCCTGCGCCCACTGGAACTCGACGTCGCCGCGGACCAGGTCGGGCAGCACCAGCTTGCCTTCGCGCGGCATCTTGAGCCGCACCACCCACTTGCGCCCCTCGCCTTCGAAGCGCGCGCGATCTTCGGCGCTCGACGCCATCCAGCGACGGGAATATTGAAACTGTCGCTTCTCGGCCTCGGCCGCCTTGCGCTCGACGTCGAGCTCCTCGGGCCGCGCGTAGTCGCGATAGGCGTGCCCCGATGCGAGCAGCGCATCGACCGCCTCCTGGTAACGCGCGCCGCGCTTGGACTGGAAGTAGGGCGCGTGCGGACCGCCGACCTCGGGCCCTTCGTTCCACTCGATCCCGAGCCAGCGAAAGCCGTGGAGGATGGGCGCCAGCGCCGACTCGACGTTGCGCTCCTGGTCGGTGTCGTCGATGCGCAAGATGTACCGGCCGCCCTGCTGCTTGGCGAACAGATAGTTGAAGAGGGCGGTGCGGACGCCGCCGATGTGCAGAAAGCCCGTCGGCGACGGCGCGAACCGCGTGCGTACGGTCACGAGACTTTGTCGCCCGGCTTGGCCGACGCGTCGGCGGCGAGCACCATCTTGCCGGCGGCGAGGATCATCCCCTCGGACAGGCCGAACTTCATCTGGCGCGGCTTCAAGTTGGCGACGACGACCACGCGCTGTCCGACGAGCACCGCCGGATCGGGATAGCTCGCGCGCAGCCCGGCGAAGATCTGCCGGTCGCGCCCTTCGCCGAGATCGACGACGACGCGGATCAGCTTATCGGCGCCTTCGACGAGGCCCGCCTCTTTGACGAGGCCGACGCGCAGGTCCACTTTCGCAAACTCTTCGATGCCAATCTCGCTCGCGTTGGCGGGCGCGGCCGGCGTTGTCGTCTCCACTTTCTTCTTCTCCGATTTCTTGGGCGGCGGGGCCGGCAGCTTCTTCTCGATCTTGGCCCACGTGTCTTTCAACGTGACGGCGCGATTCCAGCCGCCCGCCTCGTCGTGGCGGAAATATCCGAGCCGTTCGAACTGCACCGTCTCGCCGCGCGGCGCCGTCGCCAGCCACGGCTCGAGCTTGGCCTGCACGCGCACGAGCGAGTGCGGATTGATCTCCTCGAGGAACGATTTGCCCTCGGTGGTGCCGGGAAACTCGACCGCGAACAGTCGGTCGTACAGGCGCACCTCGGCGTCGACGGCGTGCGCCGCCGAGACCCAGTGCAAGGTGCCGCGCACCACGCGGCCGTCGGGCGAGGTCCCGCCCCACGACTCGGGGTCCATCTTGCAGCGCAGCTCGACCACCTCGCCGTTCGCGTCCTTGATGACGTCGGTGCAGGTGAGCAGGCACGCGTAGCGCAGCCGCACCTCCTTGCCCGGCGCCAGGCGGAAGAACTCCTTGGGCGGATCTTCGCGGAAGTCGTCCTGCTCGATGTAGACCACGCGCGAGAAGGGCAGCTTGCGCGTGCCGCGCGTCGCGTCGTCGGGATGAAGCGGCGCCTCGAGCTCCCGCGTCTGGCCCTCGGGGAAGTTCTCGATGACCACCTTGAGCGGCTTCAACACCGCCATGACGCGCTTGGCGCTGGCGTTGAGATCTTCGCGCAGGCAGTGCTCGAGGAGCCCGACGTCGACGGTCGAGTTGGCCTTGGCCACGCCGGTGCGCTCGCACAGGTTGCGGATCGCCTTGGGCGTGTAACCGCGCCGCCGCATGCCCGCCAGCGTCGGCATGCGCGGGTCATCCCAGCCGTCGACGATCTTCTTGTCGACCAGCTCGATGAACTTCCGCTTCGACATGATGGTGTAGGTCAGGTTCAGCCGCGCGAACTCGATCTGCTGCGACGGGAAGACCTCGGCCTCGCCGATGCACCAGTCGTAGAGCGGGCGGTGCGACTCGAACTCGAGCGTGCAGATCGAGTGGGTGATCTTCTCGCTCGCGTCCGACAGCGGGTGCGCAAAATCGTAGAGCGGATAGATGCACCACTTGTCGCCGGTACGGTGATGGTGCGCGTAGCGGATGCGATACAAGATCGGATCGCGCAGGTTCATGTTCTGCGTCTCGAGATCGATCTTGGCGCGCAGGACGTGCTCGCCCTCCTTGAACTTGCCCGCGCGCATGCCGCGGAACAGCTCGAGGTTCTCGGCGACGGAGCGGTCGCGATAGGGGCTCGCCTTCCCCTTCTTGTAGTAGTCGCCGCGGTACTCGCGGATCTGCTCGGCGTCGAGGCTGTCGACGTAGGCATCGCCCTTTTGGATCAGCTTCTCGGCGAGCTGATAGAGCTCCTCGAAGTAGTCGGACGCGAAATGGAGGCTCGACCACTCGTATCCGAGCCAGCGGATGTCGTGCTGGATGGCGTCGACGTACTCGACATCTTCGGTGGTCGGGTTGGTGTCGTCGAAGCGCAGGTTGCAGGTGCCGCCGAACTCCTTCGCCAGCCCGAAGTCGACCCAGATCGCCTTGGCGTGGCCGATGTGGAGGTAGCCGTTGGGCTCGGGCGGAAAGCGCGTCGCGACGCGCCCCTGGAACTTCCCCGAGGCCTGATCCTCGAGGATGCGCTCGCGAATGAAGTTGCTCGGCGCCGTCGTGGCCGGTGTCTCTTTGCCGCTCATGGAAGGGCGAACGTATACCAAACGCCCGGTCGATGCGCTACGCGACGATGGCGACTAGAACGAGGTGATGCCGACGAAGGTCGGAGCCGTCACCGTCATCGGCGTTCCCACGGGGGTCAGCGTGCCGGCGGTGCCGTCGATGGCGAAGACGCGCACGTCGTTGGAGCCCTGGTTGCCGACGAGGAGCCACTTGCCGCCGGGGTCGATCGAGAAGTGGCGCGGCGTCTGCCCGCCGGTCGACTTGTTGGCCACATAGGTCATGCTGCCGTCGCTGGCGAGCGCGAAGAGCACGATGTCGTTGTCGCCGCGATTGGAGCCGTAGAGGAACTTCCCCGACGGGTGGACCTGCACCTCGGCGCCGCTGTTGGTGCCGGTCGGGTTGGGCGCGCGCGTGCTCAACCGCTGCCCGGCCACGACGAGGTTTCCACCGGCGTCGACGCTGTAGTTGCTCATCGTGCTGGCCGTCTCTTCCATTAGATAGGCGAACTTTCCATCCGGCGTGAGCGCCAGATGGCGCGGGCCGCCACCGCTCGCGGTCATCACGTTGACGGGCATGTGCGGCGCCAGCACTCCGGTCGCCGCGTCGAAGGTGAACTGCGCGATGTGGCTCGACCCGAGACACGGGACCCAGGCGAACGCATTGGTTCGGTCGAGCAGGATCTGATGGGCGTTGGCTCCGGGCGCAGTTGCCAGGGCGGTCGGCGCGCCGAGCGAGCCGTCGGCGGCGACGGCGAGCACCGCCACGTCGCCGGAGCCGTAGTTGGCGGTGAGCACCCACTTGCCGGTGGCGTCGACGGCGAGGTGCGCCGGGCCCGTGCCGCCCGAGCCGGGATCGGTGCCCACGTGGGTGAGCGCCCCTGTCGACGCATCGACGGTGAACGCCTCGACTTTGCTGTTCTGCTCGTCGACGGCAAAGAGGTGGCGGCGCGGCGCATCGATGGCGAGAAACGAGGTCTGCCCCGTCGTCGTCGTGGTGCCTTTTTGCGTCAGCGCGCCGCTCTGCAGATCGAGCGTGTAGCGCGTGATGGTCGCGCTGTTGCCGCTGACGTAGACCCACGACGGCGGCGGAGGCAAAAGATCGGGCGGCGCCAGATCGCCGGACCCGCTCGCCAGATCGTCGAGGCTGCCACCGTCGCTGTTCACGGCCAGGTCGCTGTCGCCCGCGCCGTTCGAGCCGCTCGAGCCGCAGCCCATCGACGCGAGCGCAATCAAATACGCGATGCGTTTCACGCTGCGAGCATAGCAAACGATCGACCGCAGTCTTGCGAACGATCGATCGCATACGACCTCGACCTACCCGTGCATTTGCGGCAGTTACCGTCGGCACGCCGCTGGCAAATGGGCGCCCGCATGCGAATCCACGGAACGAGGCACTTCATGCTGGCGCTGCTGCTCGCAGGCTGCGGCGCCGGCCAGGTTTCCAACGCACAGGACGGAGAGGGGGACTCGCAAGAGAACACGACCGAGGTGCAGCTCGACAGCGCCGTCGTCGGCAAGAACGCGAAGGTCACGGCCACCGACGGGCTGAACCTGCGCACCGGCGCGTCGACCGCGCACGCCGTCATCGTCACGATGCCGCACGGCGCGACCGTCAGCGTGCAGGGCGCCTCGGGCGGCTGGTACAAGGTCAGCTACGCCGGCCACGTCGGCTGGTGCTCGGGCCTCTATCTCACGCCCGACGTCGGCGGCGGCGGCTCGCCCGGCGGCAGCTCGGCGGTCGACAACGCCATCGCGCGCGCGCAGTCCGGCGTCGGCTTCTCGTATCATTGGGGCGGCGGCTGCTGGAGCCCGGGCTCGTCGGCACACGGCGCCTGCTACGGCTCGTGCCCCAACTGCTCGCACTCGGGAACGTGGGGCGCCGACTGCTCCGGTTACGTCGCCAAGGTGTGGCAGGTCCCGGGCGCGGCGGCGGTGTCGAGCTGCTCGCATCCGTACTCGACGTACAACTTCTACAACGAGAGCCAGCACTGGGGAAACGTGGCGCGCTCGAGCGCCAAGCGCGGCGACGCGTTCGTGCATCACTCGGCCGGCTCGGGCCACATCTTCATCTATGACTCCGGCGATCGCTGGGGCTGGATGAAGGTGTACGAGGCCAAGGGCTGCTCGTACGGCATCCAGCACGACACGCGCATGGCGTCGTCGGCCTACAAGGTCATCCGGCGCGACGGCTATTGAGATGAAGGCGCTCTCTTCCGTGTTCAGTTGGCAGCGCGGGCTCGTGGTGGGTGCGCTCCTGATTGCGACCCTCTTGGTCGGCTTCGCGCTTCGCGGCGCGAGCGTGCGCTCTTCGGCGCCGCCGTCGACGGTCCCCGGCTCCCCCGGTCAATCGGGGGCGCCGGCGACGGCGGCGGCGAGCGAGGTCCCTACCCCACCGGCGGGGCCGATGCTGCCGACGGCAGCGCGCACCAGCGCCGCCGGTACCGTCGTGGTCCAGGGCGCGTGGGGCGGGGCGCCGGGCCAGTTCGGACGGCGTCGCGATCCGGAGTCGAATCCGGAAGCGCCGATGGCGGTAGCGGCCGGTCCCGCCGGCCAGCTCGCGGTCGTCGATCAGGTCAACCGCCGCATCCTGCGCTACAAGAACGGCAAGCTCAGCGGCACCGTCGATCTCGGCGGCGACACGGTGCAGGATCTGACGCTGACCAGGGACGGGCGCCTCCTGGTGCTCGACCGCCTCGCCGACGGTAACGTGCAGAGCTACGGCCCCGACGGCAAATTGCTCGACACCCTGTCACTCGGCGGCAAGGGCGTCACCGACAACGGGGGCGTCACCGGCCTCTTCACCGACGACGACGGCATCTACGTCGAGCGCGATCACGAGAGCGTGGTGCGCATCGCCGACGCCAGTGGTCGGGCCGATCCGGCCCGGCCCGAGCTGCTCGGGCGCCCCTCGCGCGACGGCCGCCTGCTCCTGGCGGCGGCCATCGGCGATCGCTCCACCGGTGACGTGGTGGTGCGCGCGGTCGATCGCTCCACTGGGTTGCCCGCGTGGGAGCAGGCCATCCGGCTCGGCGCGCCGATCGTCCACATCGTGGCGCTCGACTCCGATCGCCGCGGCATGATCTACCTCGCCGTCGACGTCGGCCACGAGGCGCCCACGCCGCCCTACGCGCTCGTCGACGAGAAGCTGGTCATCGCCCGCCTGGGCGGCGGCGGCGCTCCTCGCGGCGTTTTGGAAACTCCACCGCTCCCGGCGGCGGACGAGAGCTTCCGGCCCGTCACCGTCGACGACGACGGCACCGTCTTCGTCATGGCCGGCGGTGACAACGGTCTTACCGTGACGCGCTACGTCTTTCCGTAGCGCCCGGCTCTCGCAAACCAGGGTGGACGCGGCGTCCGTCGATCATTAGTATATGCGGGCACTTCTCTTAGAAGGAGCCGATGCAGCCCACGGACGTTTCGGACCCGCGCTACTTCCACAAGGTCGTCGACTGCCAGTGGGCTTGTCCGGCGCACACCAATATTCCGGAATACATCCGGTTGATCGCTCAAGGGCGATTCACCGAATCGTACATGTTGAATCGCAAGAGCAACGTGTTTCCGGGAATCCTCGGCCGTACCTGCGATCGTCCGTGCGAGCCCGCGTGTCGCCGCGGTCGCGTCGACGGTAAGCCGGTCGCCATCTGCAGGCTCAAGCGCGTCGCCGCCGATTATCGCGACGACGTGACGCCGTACCTGCCGACCGCGCCCACGCAGAAGAACGGCAAGCGTGTGGCGCTCATCGGCGCCGGCCCGGCGTCGCTCACGGTCGCCAACGATCTGGTGCCGCTCGGCTATCACGTCACGATCTTCGAGAAGCTCGATCGTCCGGGTGGTCTCATGCGCACCAACATCCCGTCGTTCCGCCTGCCGGCCAAGGTGCTCGACGAGGAGTGCGGCTACATCATCAACATGGGCGTCGACATCCGCTACTCGACGCCGGTCGCCAGCCTGAAGAAGCTGCTCGACGACGGCGGCTTCGACGCGGTGTTCGTCGGCTCGGGCGCGCCGCGCGGCAAGAACCTCGACGTCCCCGGGCGCTACGACTCGGACAAGATCTTCATCGGCATCGACTGGCTCGAGTCGATCCACTTCGGCCACACGACCAAGGTCGAGCCGACGGTGCTCATCATCGGCGTCGGCAACACCGCCATGGACTGCTGCCGCTCGGCCAAGCGCCTCGGCGCCACCAGCGTCAAGGTCATCGGTCGAAAGCCGCGCAAGTACTTCAAGGCGTCGCCGTGGGAGCTCGAGGACGCCGAAGAGGAGAAGGTCGACATCCTCGAGGACCTCTCGCCGGTGCGCTTCGTCTACGAGGACGGCAAGCTCAGCGGCATGGAGTTCGAGCGCTTCAAGTCGGTCGAGAAGGACGGCAAGCTCAGGCAGGAGAAGATCGACAACATCATCCTGCCGGCCGACGTGGTCGTTCTCGCCATCGGTCAGGAGAACGCGTTCCCCTGGATCGAGCGCGACATCGGGCTCGAGTTCAAAGACAACATGCCGGTCGTCGACAAGGCGACGTTCATGTCGACGCGGCCGGGCGTGTTCTTCGGCGGCGACGCGGCGTGGGGACCGGAGAACATCATCTGGGCCGTCGAGCATGGGCACCAGGCGGCCATCTCGATCCACAACCACTGCCAGGGCGTGGCGGTGACCGATCGCCCGAAGCAGGGGCAGAACCTGTCGTCGACGAAGATGGGGCTGCACGAGTGGTCGTACTCCAACGACTACTCGGGCGCGGCGCGCGCCAAGATGGAGCACGTCGATCTGACCAAGCGCCTCACCAGCTTGACGATGGAAGTGGAGCTCGGCTTCTCGATCGAGCAGACCAAGGCCGAGGTCGAGCGCTGCCTCAACTGTGACATCCAGACCGGCTTCGTGACCAAGGCGTGCATCGAGTGCGACGCGTGTATCGACGTCTGCCCGATGGACTGCCTGACGATCACCAAGAACGGCGAGGAGCCGGAGCTGCGCACGCGGCTGCTCGCGCCGGCGAAGAATCAGAAGCAGGAGCTGTTCCTGTCGTTCGATCTCAAGCAGACCGGCCGCGTCATGGTCAAAGACGAGGACGTCTGCCTGCACTGCGGCCTCTGCGCCGAGCGTTGCCCCACGCATGCGTGGGACATGGTGAAGTTCGAGCTGTTCCATCCCCACGCAGGCGAGAAACAGTCGTGCAGCAAGTAACAGGAAACAACGTGATCAACTTCCCAGAACGCGTCAACGCCTTCGCTTTCAAGATCGCGACTCCCAACGGGTCGGGATCCGCGAGCGCGAACGGCCTCATCATGCAGGCGATCTTCCGCATGGGCATTCCGGTGTCGGGGAAGAATGTGTTCCCGTCGAACATCCAGGGACTGCCGACGTGGTACGAGATCCGCGTCAACAAGGACGGCCACACCGCCCGCACGCCCGACTTCGATCTGTTCGTCGCGCTCAATCCGGCGACCTACAAGAAGGACGTGGCCGAGGTGCGCTCGGGCGGCTGGCTCTTGTATGACTCGACCTGGCCGCTGGCGGCGGAGCTGATGCGCGAGGATGTGACCATCCTCGGCATTCCGCTGGCGCACATGGTGAACGAAGCGTTCGCCGGCGGGCGCGAGCGCATCCTCATGAAGAACATCGCCTACGCCGGGGCGCTGGCGGCGCTGCTCGATCTCGACATGGAGATCATCGCCGAGCTCATCAAGGCGACCTACGGGCGGAAGGCGGCGCTGCTGGCGTCGAACGAAAAGGCGCTGGCGCTCGGGTTCGATTACGCCAAGAAGCACTTCTCGTGTCCGCTGCCGATTCGGCTGGCGAAGATGGACAAGACCGCGGGCCACATCTTGATCGACGGCAACACCGCGGCGGCGCTCGGCTGCGTGTATGCCGGCGCGACGGTGGGCGCGTGGTATCCGATCACGCCGGCCACGTCGCTGATGGAGGGGTTCAAGTCGTTCTGCCAGCAGTTCCGCGAGAACCCCGACGGAACCAAGCGCTACGCGATTTTGCAGGCGGAAGACGAGCTGTCCGCCATCGGCATGGTCATCGGCGCGTCGTGGATGGGCGCGCGCTCGTTCACGCCGACCAGCGGCCCCGGCATCTCGCTCATGTCGGAGTTCATCGGGCTCGCCTACTACGCGGAGATTCCGGCGGTCATCTTCGACGTGCAGCGCACCGGTCCGTCGACGGGGATGCCGACCCGCACGCAGCAGGGCGACCTCATGCTGTGCGCGTATGCGTCGCACGGCGATACCAAGCACCTCGTCATCTTCCCGGCCAATCCCGAGGAGTGCTTCCACCTCGCGGTGCAGGCGTTCGACGCGGCCGATCGCTTCCAGACGCCGGTGTTCGTGCTGTCTGATCTCGACATCGGCATGAACGACTGGATGGTCAAGGAGCTCACCTGGGACGACGCCTATCGTCCCGATCGCGGCAAGGTCTTCACCGCGGCCGAGCTCGACAAGATGCAGGCGTTCCATCGCTACCTCGACGTCGACGGCGACGGCATCGCGGCGCGCACGCTGCCGGGGACCAGCGCCAAGGGCGCCTACTTCACGCGCGGCTCCGGCCACAACAAGCTCGGCGGCTACACCGAGGACGGCGGCGAGTACGTCGAGGTCGTGGACCGCATCGCGCGCAAGATCAACAGCGCGGCGGAGGCGTTGCCGCAGCCGGTCATCATCGGCAAGGGGCACAAGCTCGGCATCATCACCGTCGGGTCGAACGACGGCGCGTGTCGCGAAGCGCTCGAGGACCTGGGACGTCAGGGCATCGGCGTCGACTACCTGCGCGTGCGCGCCTTCCCGTTCGCGAAGTCGGTGCGCGACTTCATCGACGCGCACGACTCGGTGTTCATCGTCGAGTCGAACCGCGACGGACAGCTGCGCACGATGATCCAGATCGAGACCGGCATTCCCGTCGAGAAGCTGAAGTCGATCCGCTATTACGGCGGCTTCCCGATGTCGAGCCACCACATCGTTTCGGGCGTGACCGCGCATCTGAAGCCGCAGGTCGTCGCGCGGGAGGCGCAGTCGTGACCTACATCGCCAAGCCGAAGGTTCACCATCCCAGCCTGCAGAAGAACGCGATTGGGCTGACGCGGCGCGATTACGAAGGCGCGATGTCGACGCTGTGCGCGGGCTGCGGGCACGACTCGGTCACGGGCGCGCTCATCCACGCGTTCTGGGAGCTCGACCTCGAGCCGCATCGCGTGGCCAAGCTGTCGGGCATCGGCTGCTCGTCGAAGACGCCGACCTACTTCCTGAAGAACGCGCACGGGTTCAACAGCGTGCACGGGCGCATGCCGTCCATCGCGACGGGGGCCAACGCGGCCAACCAGGATCTGACGTACATCGGCATCAGCGGCGACGGCGACTCGTTGTCGATCGGCCTCGGGCAGCTGTGCCACATCATCCGCCGCAACGTGAACATGCTCTACGTTCTCGAGAACAACGGCGTGTATGGCCTGACCAAGGGACAGTTTTCGGCGTCGGCGGATCGCGGCTCGTTGGCCAAGCGCGGCGAGGCCAATCCGTTCGAGGCCATCGACGGGGCGATGCTGGCGCTGACGCTGGGCGCGACGTTCGTGGCGCGCAGCTTCTCGGGCGACAAAGAGCAGCTGGTGCCGATCTTGAAGGCGGGCCTCAAGCACAAGGGCTTCGCCTTCGTCGACGTCATCTCGCCGTGCGTGACGTTCAACGATCACGACGGGTCGACCAAGAGCTACGCGCACACGCGCGAGCATCTGCACGAGGTGGACGACGTCGACTTCGTGCCGCTGCGCAAGGAGATCTCGCTGCCGGCCGACGCGGGCTCGACGCCCGAGGTGCGGCTGCACGACGGCAGCGTCATCCGCTTCCGCCGCATCGACGGCAACTACGACCCGACCGACAAGGACCGCGCCTATTCGTATCTGCGCGAGCGCGCCAAGTCGGGCGAGGTGGTGACCGGGCTCTTGTACGTGTCGCCCGATTCGCTGGACCTGCACGACAACAACAAGACGGTGAAGAAGCCGCTCACCGAGGTGCCGTACGAAGAGCTGGTGCCGGGCGCCGCGACGCTGGCCAAGCTGCAAAAGCGGTATCGGTAAGCCAATACCAGTCGAGCCTGATTCAGGTCCCGGTTCTGGTTTCAGGCTGAGAGCTGACAGCTGAGAGCTGTGAGCCTTTTTCTTTTTCCGTCTCTTTCATGATATTTCGCGCCGGAACGCCGACTGCGGTGGCGCCTGCCGGCACGTCGTGGATGACGACGGCGTTGGCGCCGATGACTGCGCCGTCACCGACGGTGACGCCGCCGAGGATCTTGGCGCCGGCGCCGATGTAGACGTCGTTGCCGAAGTGCGGCACGCCCTGGCGCTCGCCGCCGAGGACGCCGATGGTGACGCCCTGCGACAGACTGCAGCGCTCGCCCATGACGGTGTCGGGGTGCACGATGATGTTGCCGAAGTGGCCGATGTAGAGCCCCTTGCCGATGCGCGCGTGCGACGGCAACGACACGCCGGCCATGATCTCGACGAGCTTGAAGCCGACGAGGTACGCCGCCTTGGCCGGCTTGCGCAGCGGCACGGGTGCCTCGTCGTTGGCCCAGCGGCCGAAGCGATACATCGTCAGCGCCCAGACGCCCTGGGTCTCGAGCAGGCTGCGCCACAGCCGCAGCTTGCTGATCGGCTCGTTGACGAGACCGGTGTAGCGTTGGAGATCGGCGCGCAGATCAGCCAGCATCGAGGAGGTCGTAAGCACCCCGTACGCGTTGTACAGTGTGTCGCGTAGCGACGGGAAACACGCGGTCCAGGAACGAAAACCGACCTCGTCGTGAACCGTGCGTACACGGCTGGTGGCGCGCGAAGCGACGGCGTACGCTGTCAGGCATGGGTTACGTCGTGACGCATCGGCTCGGATCGATGAAGAACAATCCTCCATTGGAGTCTCTCGCCGCGCTCGCCGCGGAGCTCGACGCGGCGGACGACCAGCACTTCGACGTCTCGGTCAGCGACGACTCCGGATGGACCCTGACGGCGTACGCCAACGGCAGCATCGTCTGGGAGAACGTCGAAACCGATGGCGCGCTCCGCCACCTCCCCGCGGTCGCGAGGAACGAAGTCATTCGCATGATGAAGGCCGTCGCGACCGGCGATCTCGCGGCGCTCGAGCGCGAGCAGTGGCAAGCCGGCTATCCCCGCTGACCGCCCGGCCTCATGTAACCTCAGACAGTCTGTCAGCCCGGCGCGGCTTCCAAGAAGTGTTCGGGCACCCGGGCATCCGAGCCGTCGCCATACTCGACGATATAGCGAGCGGATGCATCGGTGCTCAAGGGCAACCCGACAACAGCAGCGAACGCGCCCGGCCGTAACTCGGCAGGCGCTTCATCCTTGATTCGCACCGAGTCGCCCCAAGTGAATCGCATCGCCTCGATGATATCCCCGACGAAGGCGCATCGCGCCCCTGGGCGCGCGACGCCCAGCCTCCAAAACAGCAGAGCGACCAGACGCAGCGGCGAGGCGGTCGAGGGAGCCGAGCGGGACGTCGAGGCGCGCTCGCCCGCAGGGCGATGCCAGCGGCGAGCCGAGGGCGCGGACGTGCCGCCGGCCCGTAGGGCCGCCGGCGTAGCGCGCCCGCTCCCGCGCAGGCTCCCTCGACCGCCTTGCCGCGCCTGTCTACGGAGCGGCGGCGTCGATCCAGCGCACCAACCGTCGGCGCTCGTCGCACGCCGGATTGGGCGGCGTGAACGGCATGAAGTTCTGCACGCCGACGGCGTTGCGGATCATCGCCAGGTGCGCGCGCACCGACGCTTCGTCGTCCCAGTTGTAGCCCGCGGGCGCGCCTTGCCGGTTGGTCGCCGTCGTCGAGTGGCAGCGGGTGCACCACATCGCGAAGAAGCCCTTGGCGTAGCTGTTGTACGTGTCGCCGCCGATGTTGTCGCCGGCCTTGGCGACTGGATCCGGATAGCTCGGACAGCCATTGATGATGAGCGTCATGTCCGCCGCCATCGACATGTCCGCCGGCGCGGGATTCGACGATCCGCCGCAACCTGCCGCCAGCGCAATCGCTGACGCCGCGACGGCAATACCGATCATTCTCGCTCGCATGCCACTCCGACTCTATCGGGATTCGACGCCGCCGCAACATGCCGCGCGCGCAACAGGCGTTGCCGCGGTGGCAATAGCGAGAAATCTGGCTCGCATGGCACTCCGAATCTATGATGAGACCCTTATTCGTTCAAACCAAGGGGAGGCCGTATGCGCACTTCGTTCGCGCTCGCAATGCTCGGCACCATGATGCTCGCCGGCGGTTGCGGCGATGACACAACGACCGGTGGCGGCAGCGACATGTCGATGCCGCGCGATCTCGCGACGACCGGCGGCGGCCCGACCTGCACCGACTATTGCGCCAAGATCGCCATGAACTGCACCTCGGGCGACGGCGGCGGCGGCAACGTGCAATACACGAGCACCGCGGCCTGCAACACCTATTGCACCGCCTCGGCCGGATGGACCGCCGGCACCACCGGCGCCACCAGCGGCAACACCATCGCGTGCCGCACCTATCACGCGGGCGCCGCCGCGGCCGATCCGGTTCTCCACTGTCCGCACGCCGGCCCCACCGGCGGCAACGTCTGCGGGACGTACTGCGAGAACTACTGCCAGCTCATGGCCAAGAACTGCACCGGCGCCAACGCCGTCTACGACGCGGCAATGTGCATGACCAAGTGCACCGGCATTCCGACCGGCGGCAAGGCCGGCGACACCAGCGGCAACACCGTCCAGTGCCGCATCTATCACCTCAGCGCCGCCGCCGCCGACCCGAGCACGCACTGCGTGCACAGCAAGATCGCCGCTGACGTGACCACGCCGGGGCCCTGCTCGTAGCATCACAGTCGCTTCAGGATCGCCTCCGTCATCGCATCGCTCCCCAATCCGCCACCGATATCCTTGGTGCGCAGGCCATCGGCCAGCGCCGAATCGATCGCGCGCTCGATACGCGCCGCCGACGCCGGCGCGCCGAGTGAATGGCGCAGCAGCATCGCCGCCGAGGCGATGGTCCCGATCGGATTGGCGATGCCGCGTCCGGCGATGTCCGGCGCCGAGCCGTGGATCGGCTCGTACAGACCCGCGCGCCCATCTCCCAGCGACGCCGACGGGCACAGCCCCAGCGACCCGGCCAATACCGCCGCCTCGTCGGTGAGGATGTCGCCGAACATGTTCTCGGTGACGATGACGTCGTAACGCGCCGGCTCGGTGATGAGCCGCATCGCCGCCGAATCGACCAGCTGATGGTCCAGGCTCACCGACGGGAATTCGGCGCCGACGGCGGTGGCCACCTGGCGCCACAGCCGCGACGACTCGAGCACGTTGGCCTTGTCGATCGACGTGACATGCTGCTTCCGCTCGCTCGCCAGCCGGAACGCCAGCCGCACGACGCGCCGGATCTCGACGTCGGTGTACTCGAGCGTGTCGATGGCCTTCTCGACGCCGTCGACGGTCTCGCGCCGCCGCGGCTGGCCGAAGTAGATGCCGCCGGTCAGCTCGCGCACGACGATGATGTCGACCCCGGCGAGCCGGTCGGCCTTGAGCGGCGAGACGTCGGCCAGCGCCGCATGCGGCCGCACCGGCCTCAAGTTCGCGTAGAGCCCGAGCGCACGCCGCAAGCCGAGCAGCCCCTGCTCCGGTCGCACCTTCGCCGTCGGGTCGTCCCACTTGGGACCGCCGACCGCGCCGAGCAGCACCGCGTCGGCGCGCTTGCACGCCTCCAGCGTATCGTCGGGCAGCGCAGTGCCGTGCGCGTCGATGGCGCAGCCGCCGAGCAGTTTGTCCTCGAACGTCAGCGTGAAGCTGTCCTTGGCGGCGACGGCCTCGAGCACCGAGCGCGCCGCCGCGCAGACCTCGGGCCCGATGCCGTCGCCACCGAGGACGACAATCCTATGCGCGTGCGCGCTCACGTCGCCACCGCCGGCGTCGCGAGCGAGCGCACCTGCACGGCCGGTCGCGCCGCCACTGCCCACTCGATCGAATCGGCGAGCGCGTGCCACGACGCCTCGACGATGTTGGGCGACGCGCCCAGCGTGCTCCAGCGCCGCGTCCCGTCGGTGGCATCGAGCAGCACGCGCGTCGTCGCCGCCGTGCCGTCGCGCCCGTCGACGATGCGCACCTTGTAGTCGACCAGCCGGATCGACGCGATCTGCGGAAAGGCCGGCTCGAGCGCGCGGCGCAGCGCGCCGTCCAGCGCATGCACCGGACCGTCGCCCGTCGCCGCCGTATGCAGGATGCGCCCGGCCACGTCGATCATGAGCGTCGCCTCCGAGACCGGCGGCTCGTGCTGCTGCTGTCCGACGGTGATGCGATAGCCGATGAGCCGGAAGGGCGCCACGTAGTCGGCCGCCGTCCGTCGCATCATCAGCTCCACCGACGCCTCGGCCGACTCGAACGCGTAACCGTCCGCCTCGCGATCCTTGATGCTGCGGATCAAGATGGCCGCGTCGGCCGCATCGAGCGTCACGCCGTGCTCGTCGGCCTTCTGCAACAGCGTCGCGCGACCGGAGAGCTCGCTCACCACCGCGCGAGTCTGGTTGCCGACGCGCGCCGGCTCGACATGCTCGTAGGCGCCGGGCGCCAGGCGCATCGCCGCCACGTGCACGCCGCCTTTGTGCGCGAACGCGCTGCGCCCGACGTAGGGCATGTGATCGTCGGGCATCAGGTTGGCGACGTCGCACACGAAGCGCGACAGCTCGCAGAGCTCCATCAGCGCCCCCGTCGGCAGACAGCGCATCCCCAGCTTCAGCTCGAGGTCGGGCATCACGGCGCACAGGTTGGCGTTGCCGCAGCGCTCGCCCCAGCCGTTGATCGTCCCCTGCACGTGGCGGGCGCCCGCGCGCACCGCCGCGAGCGTGTTGGCGACCGCGCAGCCGGCGTCGTCGTGCGCGTGAATGCCGAGGCGCACGTCCGGCAGCGCCGCCTTCGCCGACAGCACCGCTTCGGTGATCTCCCACGGCAAGGAGCCGCCGTTGGTGTCGCACAAGACGACCGTCTCGGCGCCGCCACGCGCGGCCGCGGCCAGCGTCGCCAGCGCATAGGCCGCGTCGTTGCGCCAGCCGTCGAAGAAGTGCTCGGCGTCGTAGATGACGCGCCGGCCCGACAGCCGCAAGAAGCGCACGCTCTCTTCGATCATCTTCAGATTCTCGTCGCGTGTGGTGCGCAACACCCGCTCGACGTGAAGCGTCCAGCTCTTGCCGAAGATCGCGCAGACGTTGGTGCCGGCGTCGACGAGCGCGCGCAACCCCGGGTCCTTCTCGACCGCCGTGTCGGCGCGCCGCGTCGATCCGAAGGCGACGATCTCGGCCCGCTGCCACGCCCGTTCGCGCGCGCGTGCGAAGAACTCCACGTCCTTCGGGTTCGAGCCCGGCCAGCCGCCCTCGATATAGGCCACGCCGAGCTGATCGAGCCGCTCGGCGATGCGCATCTTGTCCGCCGCCGAGAGCGACAGCCCCTCGCGCTGCGTGCCGTCGCGCAAGGTGGTGTCGAAGATCTCAACCTCGAGCATGACGCGCCTCCCACTCGGCGATCTGGCCCTCGTGCTGTCGCAGATAGTCCAGCTCGTCGATGCCGTCGGTCAGGCAGCGGCGCGCGAACGGATCGAGAGGAAACGGCACCTCCTCCTGATCGGGCAACACCAGCGTCGACTTACGCACGTCGATTCGCACCGTCAGCTCCGCATCCTGCGCGCGCGCGGC
Organism: Myxococcales bacterium; assembly: GCA_028287105.1. GTDB lineage: Bacteria > Myxococcota_A > Polyangia > Palsa-1104 > Palsa-1104 > JAQBQH01. The sequence continues at coordinate 68,795 of JAQBQH010000154.1, read as the reverse complement.
GACGAGGTGGCGGTGCACCGCAGCTTCGACCGCCACCGGCACGAGGCCGTTCTTGAGCGCGTTGGCCTGGAAGATGTCCGCGAACGACGGTGCGATCACCGCCTGGAACCCGAAGTCGGCCAGCGCCCAGACCGCGTGCTCGCGTGACGAGCCGCAGCCGAAGTTGTTTCCGGCCAGGAGGATGCGCGCGTCGGACGAAGCGTCGAAGCGCGCGCCGCGCCAATCGGCGAAGAGGTTGGCACCGAGCCCCACGCGGCCGATCGTCTTCAGAAAGCGCGCCGGAATGATCTGGTCGGTGTCGACGTCGTCGACGAGCAGCGGGTTCAGACGCGAGCGGATGATCTCGACCTTCTTCATAGGAGCGCCCTCGGATCGGTGACCTTGCCGGTGACGGCAGCGGCGGCGGCGGTGAGCGGTGAGGCGAGGAAGGTGCGACCGCCGCGCCCCTGCCGTCCTTCGAAGTTGCGATTCGACGTCGACACCGCGTACTGGCCGGCCTCGATCTGATCGCCGTTCATGGCGATGCACATCGAGCAGCCCGGCTCGCGCCACTCGGCGCCGGCGTCGCGGAAGATGCGGTCGAGACCCTCGGCCTCGGCCTGCCGCTTGACCGCGTACGAGCCCGGCACCACCAGCGTGCGCACGCCGGTGGCGACGCGACGTCCGTCGAAGATGCGCGCTGCCTGCCGCAGATCGGCGATGCGCCCGTTGGTGCACGACCCGACAAAGACGACGTCGATCGGATGGCCGACGAGCGGCTTGCCCGGCTCGAGCGCCATGTACTTGAACGCCTTCTCCTCGGCGCCCGAGCGCGCGTCGGGTAGGTTGTCGTTGATCGGGATGCCCTGCCCGGGATTGGTGCCCCAGGTGATCATCGGCTGCAGCGCCTGCGCGTCGAGGACGACGCTCACGTCATACTCGGCGCCCTCGTCACTGGGGAGCTGCCGCCAGTTGGCGACCGCGCGTTCCCAGTCCGCGCCCTTGGGCGCGAACTGCCGCTTGGCCAGGTACTGGTACGTCGTGTCGTCGGGCGCGACGAGGCCCGCACGCGCGCCCGCTTCGATCGACATGTTGCACACGGTCATCCGCGCCTCCATGTCGAGCGCGCGGATGGCGTCTCCGGTGTACTCGATGACCGCGCCGTTGCCGCCGTCGACGCCGATGCGCGCGATGACCGCCAGGATCAGATCCTTGGCCGTCACGCCGCGCGGCAGCATGCCGTCGACGCGCACCTCGAGCGACGTGGGCCGCTTCTGGAGGAGGCACTGCGTCGCCAGCACATGCTCGACCTCCGACGAGCCGATGCCGAACGCGAGCGCCCCGAAGGCGCCGTGGGTGGCGGTGTGGCTGTCGCCGCAGACGATGGTCATGCCCGGCTGCGTGAGCCCCAATTCGGGTCCGATCACGTGGACGATGCCGCGCTGATCGGAGTCGAGCCCGTAGCACTGCACGCCGAAGTCGACGCAGTTCTTGGCCAGCTGCTGCAGCTGCGCCCGCGCCTGGTCGTCGACGATGACGAGCCCCGGCGTCGTCGGCGTCGAGTGATCCATCGTGGCGACGGTCTTCTCCGGCCGCCGCAGCCCGAGCCCGCGCGCCCGCAATCCGGCGAACGCCTGCGGCGAGGTCACCTCGTGCACGAGGTGCAGATCGACGTACAGGACGGCCGGGCAGCCGTCGTCATGCGCGACGACGTGCTCCTGCCAGATCTTGTCGAATAGTGTTTGGGGCAACGTCGGGGACTTCATCGACTCGAGACCTCCTCGACGGCTACGGCCGCCGCCACTGCGCGAAAGGCGACCGCCGCCGCCATCATGCGATTGAGCGCCGCCAGGTACGCCTTGACGCTGGCCACCACGATGTCGGTATCGGCACCGTGTCCACGCCACGTCGACGACTCGGGCAGCGCGTCATGTTGCGGGTGCAGCGGGCGCACGGTGGCGTTCTCGTTCGACACCACGCGCACCGACACTTCGGCGAGCGCGTCGATCCCGCCCGTCACCGAGCGCACGCTGTAATCGACCAGCTGCGCCGGACGGCACACCAGATCATCGATGGCGCGGTAAGCGGCATCGACGGGCCCGGTACCGACGGCCGCCGCGACGCGGGTCGTGCCGTCGGGCGCGCGTAGCCGCACCGACGCCGTCGCCAGGCTGAGCGTCCCGCAGCCGACCTGCAGCGCTTCGAGCGACCAGAGATCGGCGCGCTCCGGCAGCTCGGCGGCGATGAGCGCCTCGAGCTCCGCATCGGTGACCGACTTCTTGCGCTCGGCCGTGTGCTTGAAGCGCGCGAACGCCGAGTCGAGCTGCGCGTCCTCGAGCAGGTACCCCAGCTCCCCGAGGCGCTTGGCGAACGCGTGCCGCCCCGAGTGCTTGCCGAGCACCAGCTGCGTCGCGCCCGCGCCCACCGTCGCCGGCGACATGATCTCGTAGGTCTCGGCGTTCTTGATCATGCCGTCCTGATGGATGCCCGACTCGTGCGCGAACGCGTTGGCGCCGACGACCGCCTTGTTGGGCGGCACCGGAATTCCCGTCACGCTCGCCACCAGCCGCGAGGTGCGCACGAGCTGCGTGGTGTCGATGCCCGAGCGCAACCGATGCAGCCAGAAGCGCGTATGCAGCCCCATCACCAGCTCCTCGAGCGCGCAGTTGCCGGCACGTTCGCCGATGCCGTTGATGGTCACCTCCGCCTGGCGCGCACCGGCCCTCAGGCCCGCGAGCGTGTTGGCGTTGGCGAGCCCGAGATCGTCGTGGCAGTGGACCGAGAGGATCGCCTTGTCGACGTTGGGAACGTGCGAGATGATCCCGGCGATGAGCGCCCCGAACTCGTCGGGGACGGTGTAGCCGACGGTGTCGGGGATGTTGATGGTGGTGGCGCCGGCCTCGATGGCCGCCTCGACGACGGTCCACAAGAACTCGTGGTCGCTGCGCCCCGCGTCCTCGGCGCTGAACTCGACGTCGTCGCACAGGTTGCGCGCGTGACGTACGGTCTTGCGTACTCGCTCGACCACCTCGGCGCGCGACATGCGCAGCTTGTGGCGCATGTGCAGCTCGCTCGTGGCGATGAAGGTGTGGATGCGCGGCCGGATGGCCAGCCGCACGCCTTCCCACGCGAGGTCGATGTCGTGGGCGGACGCCCGCGCCAGCGCGCAGATGACCGGCGCGCGATCGCTCCGGCCCACCTGCTCGGCGACGCTGCGCACCGCTGCCAGATCATCCGGTGACGCCGCGGGAAATCCCGCCTCGATGATGTCGACGCCGAGCCGGGCGAGCGCACGGGCGATCTCCAGCTTCTCGGCGGCGTTCATGGTGGCGCCCGGCGATTGCTCGCCGTCGCGCAGGGTCGTGTCGAAGATACGTACGTAGTCGGACGCTTCCATGGTGATCAGTCTCCGGGCGTCAGGGTCACAGCGTCGAGGAACGGCATCATCTTGCGAAGCTTCCGTCCCACGACCTCGACCGGCTGCTCCCGCTCGCTGTTGCGTGTCGCTTCGAACTGCTTTCGGCCCGTCTGGTGCTCGGCCATCCACTCCTTGGCGAACTTGCCCGACTGGATCTCCTCGAGCAGCTTCTTCATCTCGGCGCGCACGTTCTTGTCGATCAGGCGCTTGCCGGCGACGTAGTCACCCCATTCGGCGGTGTCGCTCACCGAGTGGCGCATGTAGTTGAGCCCGCCGCGATACATGAGATCGACGATCAGCTTGAGCTCGTGGAGGCACTCGAAGTAGGCGACCTCGGGCTGGTAGCCCGCTTCGGTCAGCGTCTGGAAGCCGGCCTTGACCAGCTCCGAGAGCCCGCCGCACAGGACGGCCTGCTCGCCGAAGAGATCGGTCTCGGTCTCCTCCGCGAACGTGGTCGCGAGCGCGCCGGCGCGGGTGGCGCCGATGCCCTTGGCGTACGAGAGCGCCATCTGGTGCGCCTGGCCGCTGGCATCCTGATGGACCGCGACGAGCGCCGGCACACCGCCGCCTTCGGCGTAGGTCTCGCGCACGCGATGTCCGGGACCCTTGGGAGCGACGAGGACGACGTCGACCTTGGGCGGCGGAACGATGCCGCCGAAGCGGATGTTGAAGCCATGCGCGAAGACGATGGTCTGCCCCGGGCGCAGCTGCGGCGCGATCGACTCCGCCCACAGCGTCGGCTGCGCGGTGTCGGGCGCCAGGATGACGATGACGTCGGCCCAGGCCGCGGCCGCGGCCGGCGTCTCGACGGTGAAGCCGAGCTTCTCGGCGACGGGGCGGCGGCGCGATCCCGGCAGGAGCGCGACGCGTACGTCGACGCCGGAGTCGCGGAGGTTCAGCGCGTGGGCGTGGCCTTGCGAGCCGTAGCCGACGACCGCGACCTTGCGCGCCTTGACTAGCTCGAGGTCCGCGTCGTTGTCGTAGAAGACTTGTGCCATTTGGAATTCTCCTCTTCGGTGAGCGTGATGTCGGTGACTGAGACGACGTCGTAGAGCTTGTACATATTGGCGACGAGGCGACGGGCCTCGTCGTCGGTGGCGCGCACTTCGACGAGCATGCGCGAGATGCCGCTGCGCTCGGTGCGCGCGACGGTCAGCGCTTCGATGTTGAAGGCGCGGCGGCGGAACAGCGACGCCACGCGATCGAGGACGCCCGGCTTGTCGGCGACGTACAGGATGAACGTGCGCAGCGACTGCGCCTGCGGTGTCGCCGGCGCTGCCGGCGCCGGTTGAGCGGATCCCTTGGCGCTCATGCGACCCTCGCGTGCTGCGGCCGGCGGATCATCTCGCCGATGTCGCCGCCCGACGGGACCATCGGGTAGACGTTCTCCTCGGCGGAGACGCGGAAGTCGACCACCACGGTGCCTGGCTTCTGGCGCGCCTCGGCGATGACGCCGACCAGATCCTTGCGCTCCGACGCGCGCAGTCCCGCGAGGCCATGCGCTTCGGCCAGCTTGACGAAGTCGGGGCTCAGCATCGGCGTGGCGGCGTAGCGGCGGTCGTAGAACATCTCCTGCCACTGCCGCACCATGCCGAGAAAGCCGTTGTTGATGATCGCGATGTTGATCTTCAGCCCCTCCTGCGCGCAGGTCGACAGCTCGCAGGCGGTCATCTGAAAGCCGCCGTCACCGACGACCACCCAGATCTCGTCGTCGGGCCGCGCGAAGCGGGCGCCGATCGCCGCCGGCAGCGCGAAGCCCATCGTGCCGAGGCCGCCCGAGGTGACCAGCGACCGCGGCCGCTCGTGCTTGTAGTACTGCGCCTCCCACATCTGGTGCTGCCCGACGTCGGTGACGACGAGCGCGCCGCCCGCGGTCGAGCGCCACAGCTCGTCGATGACGTGCGCCGCGTGCAGCCGGCCGTCGTCGTCGCGCTTCAAGATGTCGCGATCGGCGGCCGCGGCCCGCATCGCGCCGATGCGCGCGCGCCACTCTGAGCGCGTGCGCGTCGCCACCCGCTCCATGAGCTGCCCCGCGACGCTGCGCAGGTCGGCGACGATCGGCAGATCGACGCGCACCGTCTTGTTGATCTCGGCGCGATCGATCTCGACGTGAATCTTCTTGGCGTTGGCGGCGAACTTCTTGGGATCGCCGGTCACGCGATCGTCGAAGCGCATGCCGAGCGCCACGATGAGGTCGGCTTCCTGGATCGCGTGGTTGACCCACGCCTCGCCGTGCATGCCCATCATGCCGAGCGCCAGCGGATGGGTCGCGGGAAAGGCGCCCAGCCCCAGCAGCGTGGCAGCGACGGGAATGTCGCCCTTCTCGGCGAGCGCCTTGACCGCCAGCGCCGCGCCCGACTGCACGACACCCTGACCGACGAGCAGGAGCGGACGCTCCGCCGCGTCGATCATCTCCTGGGCGCGCAAGAGCTCCTGCTCGAGCTCCCGGGTCAACGCGCGCCCTGTCTGCACCGCCACCGTCGGCGCCTCGTACTCGCACGTCGCCTGCTGCGCATCCTTGGTGATGTCGACCAGCACCGGCCCCGGCCGTCCGCTGCGTGCGATGGCGAACGCCTGCCGCAAGGTCGGCGCGATCTCGTCGACCCGCGTCACCAGGAAGTTGTGCTTCGTAATCGGCAGCGTCACGCCGGTGATGTCGGTCTCCTGAAACGCGTCCGACCCGAGCAGCTTCGACGGCACCTGCCCCGTGATGCAGACGATCGGCGACGAATCGAGCATCGCCGTCGCGATCCCGGTGACGAGGTTGGTCGCCCCCGGCCCCGACGTCGCCAGCGCCACGCCGACCCGACCCGACGCCCGCGCGTAGCCGTCGGCCATGTGCGCGGCGCCCTGCTCGTGGCGCACCAGCACGTGGTGCACCTGGTAGCCGAGCATCGCGTCGTATACCGGCATGATCGCGCCGCCCGGATATCCGAAGACGACGTCGACCTTCTCCTCGGTCAACACTTCCCAAACGATCTGCGCGCCCGTGCGTTTCATGGTGGGTTGGCTCACGTCGCCTTTACTCGTGCATCCGTTGGCAATGCTCGACGTCACAGCCGCTCAGGGGCTCGTGCTCCTGCTCCCGCCTGAGCTCCTCTTCGCGGGCAAACGGTGCGGTGTCTTCGTGGTCGCGACCCTGCTTGTCGTCTTCATCGCTCATGGCTCACCTCCGGGTGGTAACGGCGCCTAGTGACGCCGAAGAGACCGTTGCTGCGTACTTGCCGAGCACCCCGCGCGGGCGGGCCCGGCCGTGATAGGCGTCGCGGCGCGCCGACAGATCGGCGTCGACGTCGAGCCGTCGCGATTCGACATCGATGCGCACGCGGTCGCCGTCCTTGATGCGCGCGATCGGTCCGCCGAGCGCCGCCTCGGGCGAGATGTGACCGACCATGAGCCCGTGCGTGGCGCCCGAGAAGCGACCGTCGGTCACCAGCGCCACGTCGTCGCCGAGGCCGCGGCCGACCAGCGCCGCCGTCACGCCCAGCATCTCGCGCATGCCGGGCCCACCGACGGGACCTTCGCCGCGGATGACCATGACGTCGCCCTTCTGGATCGTGCCCGCCTGCACCGCGGCGAAGGCAGCCTCTTCGCGATCGAAGACCCGCGCCGGACCCTCGAAGCTCTGCCGGCCGGCACCGGCGAGCTTGACGACGCAGCCGTCGGGCGACAACGAGCCGCGCAAGATGGCGAAGCCGCCGCGCGGCTTGAGCGCGCGGTCGAGCGGGCGCACCACCTCGGGCGACAACACACCGCGCGGCGCTTCGGCGGCCTCGGCGGCGAGGCTGCGCCCGGTCACCGTCGGGACGTCGCTGACGAAGCCGCCCTCGAGGAGCGTGCGCGTCATCGTGGCCGCGCCGCCGGTGCGCCACAGATCGACCGCGGTGTACCGGCCGCCCGGCTTCAGATCGGCGATGACCGGCGTGCGCGCGGCCGCGGCGTCGATGTCCTCGAGCGACAGCTCGACCTCGGCCTCGGCCGCGATGGCCAAGAGATGCAGGACCGCGTTCGTCGATCCGGCGCTGGCGGCGGCGGCGGCAACGGCGTTGGTCAAGGAGGCGCGCGTGATGAACTTGCGCGCCCCTTCCTGGCGCTGGACGAGCCCGACGACCAGCTCGCCGCAGCGGCGCGCCTGCGCGCGCTTGTCCTCGGCGGTGGCGGGGACTTCGTTGGCGCCGAACGGCGACAGGCCCATCATCGTCATCGCCAGCGCCATCGTGTTGGCGGTGAACTGACCGCCGCACGCGCCGGCGCCCGGACAGGCGCTGCGCTCGAGCTCACAGAGCTCCTTCTCGTCGAGCTTGCCCGCCGCGCACGCTCCGACGGCCTCGAAGACGTCCTGGATGGTGACGTCCCGCCCCTGCCAGCGGCCGGGCTGGATCGGTCCGCCGTAGAGCAGCACCGATGGCAGATCGAGGCGCGCCATCGCCATCGCGGCGGCGGGGATGGTCTTGTCGCACCCGGTCAGCCCGACGATGCCGTCGACCATGTGGCCGAGCGCGACCAGCTCCATCGAATCGGCGATGACCTCGCGCGAGACCAGCGACGCCTCCATGCCGTCGGTGCCCATGGCGATGCCGTCCGACACCGCGATGGTGTTGAACTGCACCGGCGTGGCACCCGCCGCGCGCACGCCTTCGCACACCGCCGCCTGCAGCTCGCGCAGGTGCAGGTTGCACGGCATGACGTCGGTCCACGTCGAGACCACCGCCACCAGCGGCTTCTCGAGATCGGCGTCGTCGAGGCCGGTGGCGCGCAACATCGCGCGCGCCGGCGCTCTCGAGAGTCCCTTCTTCAACACATCGCTACGCAAACCGAACCTCCGAATCGAGCCCAAAAAAAAGCCCCCGCTCCGTATCACCAGGGCGGGGGCTGAATCAGGTTTCCGAGGACTTGGTTAAGTCGGCGGCCCGCACCTGGCGACGATGTCGCCAATAAGTACGAGCCCAATAATCGAAAGCAGCGAACCCGTCGCGGCGCACTGCCCGACGGGGAGCCCGAAGAAGTTGCGGCTGAAGGCTGCCTCGCTCACGGGGCTAATCTTAGCCAGTTTACGCATGGCGTCAAGCTGGGCCGTGCGAAAGGATCACGAATTTACCAATTCGAAATAATCGCTGTTGAATTGGTTTTTCACGCAACAATATCGACACTTCGGTCGCGCGCGGGTTCTATCTTATGGGCGAGGCGGCGAAGTCGAGGCGGGGATTGCGATCTAGATGGAGCCGCTCGGATCCCACGGCTGCGGTGCGCCCCAGAAGGTCATCTGCCAGCCGCCATCGCCACTCGCGCCGTGCACGACGAACGCGCCGGCGGCGTCGTAGATGTCGATCCAGAAGATCTCTTCGACGCTGGCGCCGATGACGAAGTAGCTCGCGCGGCCGTCGATGCTCTTCATCTTCCACGAGTGCGCGCCGCCGAACTTCGCGGCGAGCTTGTCGTAGCGCACCTTGGCCACGGCCGGCAGCGAGGTCGCTGCGACGGCGTCGGCGGCGAGCGTTGCGTCGTCGGTGGAGGCGGCGTCCCACGCGCGCTCGGCCTCGCCGGTCGCGTCGGCCGGATGGCCGCCCGTCGCCGTGACGCTCAGGTGCGCGCGCCGGCCCGCGTACTCGCGAAAGTAGATGAAGTAGTGGCCGTTCGACGGACCGAGCGTCGCGTGGATGTGCGCGTCGGTCGTGTCGCTCGACGCGTCGTCGTCCGACGCGATGACGTTGCCCTGGAAGTCCATCAGCCAGACGATGGCGTCGCCGTCCGTCGACGTGACCCAGATGTCGTAGACGTCGCCGGCCGTGGCCCAGAAGGCGACCGACCGATACTTCGGCTTCTTCGTATAGAGCACGGGGAACTGCGGCGCCGGCGAGCGACCGAGATCGCCGAGGAACTTCGTGTTGGTCGGCAGATCGGCCTTTACGTCGGCCGTGAACGCGGCGGTGACGTCATCGTCGACGGGAACCTTGGCCACGCTGCAGCCGGCAGCGACGAGAAACGCAACAATCGTATAGCGCATGGGTCGCGGACACTAACAGATCAGCGAGCGGCGACGAGCGGAGAAATGCTTTCGGTAGTGAGCCAGGTCGCAAGCAGCGCGCGGGCGACCTCGGCGGCGCGGATGTCGGCCTCGTCGGCGCGGCCGAGCAGCACCGCGAATGCGACCTCCGGCTTGTCGGCCGGCGCGAAGCCGACGAACCACGAGTAGGCGAGCGCGGGATCCTTGCCGGTGAGCGTGCCGGTCTTGCCGGCGACGCGCACGCCGGCGAGGCGGCGGCGGTGCGTCGAAGGATCGCGGAAGGCGCGCGTGGCCGAGCCCCACTCGGTGGTGCCGACCATCATGAGCCCCAGCTCGCGCGCCGTGTCGGCGTCGAGCGCGCGGCGCGGGGCAGCGGCGGCGGGCAGCGGCATGACGCGGCCGTTGCCGTCGAGGACGCGCTCGACGAGGCGCGGATCGACGCTCTCGCCGCCGCGGGCGATCGTCGCGGCGACCATCGCACCGTGGAGCGCCGAGAGCTTGGAGTTCCAGAATCCGGCGGCGGTGCGCGCGAAGCCGAGCCCATCCGCCGGCAGGGTCAGCGTCGACGCCGCCGTCGGGAGCTCGAACGCGGGAGCGGTGCCGAAGCCGAACGCGGTGGCGCTGCGCTCGAGCGCCGCCGGGTCCAGATAATCGTGGGCGAGCCGCGCGATGATCGCGTTCTGCGATTTTGCGAGGCCGTAGCCGAGCGACTTGCAGCGGCCGTCGGCGGCGGGATGATCTTCGAGGTTGTCGGCTTCGACGCTGTGGACCCCGCCGTGGTAGCAGACGCGCGTGTCGGCGTGGAGGCCGGCGTCGAGCAGCGCCGCGGTGGTGACGAGCTTGAACACCGACGCGGCGGGCGCCCACGCGGTGGTGGCGAGCGAGGGATCGTTGGTGCCGGCGGTGGCGCGGTTGCGGCCGGCCAGCGCCAGCACGCGGCCATCGTGGATCGAGACCATGACGGCCGAGCCCTGGATGGGATCGGCTTCGGCGAGGAGCCGCTCGGCGGCGCGTTGCAACTCGGGGATGAGCGTGAGCTCGACGCGGCCGCCGTCGGAGAGCGGCTGCACGAGGCGACCGGCCTCGGCGCGCGGCTGCAGCGTGCGGATGGCGGCGCGCCAGTCGGCGGGGGGTTTGGAGCGCAGCGCCAGCGAGGCCGGGACGATCGAGGCCACGACCACGATGGTGGCCAGAGCGCTCAGTCGACGTGAAACCCGGACACGACGCATTGGATTGACTGCTCCCAAAGCAGCCGCCGTACCAGCCCTTCGAGCGAGCTAACTGGTCGGATTGTCGCGATCCGTTGACACGTGATCCCGCGAACCGGGTGGGGCTCTCCCCAGGGTCGGTTGCCCCGAGACGCCGGCGCCCGTCGTCGAAGAAGAGCGCGAAACTTGAACTCTCACCCACACTCGCTTACAATTACCTACATGCAACTCTGGAAACGACTCGATCCCCGAATCCCCGTCGAGACCCTGTGCAGCGAGGTGGTGGACGACCGCGAGCACTTCGGCGTCCTCGTCGAGCTCTCCCCCGGTGGGGTCCGCCTGGAGCGGCCGCTGCTCGGCCGCCGCGACGGCCGCATCGTGCAGCTCGAGTTCGAGCTGCCCGGCGCCGACGAGATCATCTGGGCCAAGGGCGAGGTCTGCTTCGACCGCTATCGCCGCGCCGCCGAGGGCGCGCCGGGCGTGCGGACCACCGGCGTGCGGCTCGTCGCCGCGGCCTCGCGCCACCTGCGGATGTTGCGCGACTGGGTCGCGGCCACCGTCGAGGCGCAGGTGCGCGCGCGCGAAGACGACGTCAGCGGTCACCTGGCGCTGGCGACTCACTGGCGGGGTTGATCTCCGTCGGTGGGCCGCCAGCAGCGGGCTCCGGATAGCTGAGGTCGGCGCAGGTGGCGCCGAGCGCGCCCACCGTGTCGTTGTAGAAGTTCATGGCGTCGACGGCGTGGCCGTTCGACTGGTTGCGCAGCGCGCGGCTGGTGCCGGCGAGGATCACCGCCACGCCGGCGACGGCGAGACCGCTGCCGAGCCACTGCCACTGATGATCGGTGTCGGCGAAGCCAACGAGGCCGCCGAGCGACACGACCGCGAGGGCTCCGCTCGTCGCTGCCAGCGCGACGCTCGCCCGGCCGCGGCTGCGCGCCTGGATCGCCTGCTCGCGCGCGGCGCCGACGCAGCCGACGTACTCCTCGAGGCCGCGCCAGCCGAGGCCGCGCGTGACCTTCTGGCCGCCGGCCCACATCTCGTAGTTGCGATGGTACTGGAGCGTGAGCTCGCCGCGCGCGACCACTTGCGCGTGATAGCTCGTCTCGGCGCAGCCGGCAGCGACGACGAGGAGGAGCGCGAGCGCCTTCACGACCCAGCCCAGGCGGCGCACGGCGACCCGGCGCTGCGCAGCAGATCGTTGTAGACGTTGACCTGATCGATCGCCTCGGCGTTGGTGTCGCTGTCCTCCGGGCGCGAGAGCGCCAGACCGAGCGCCACCGCGGGCATGACGACGAGCGCGACCGCGGCGAGGATGGCCCACATGCGGCCGTCACCGTCGCCGATGCGCGCACCGGAGCCGCCCGCCGGCGCACCGACGGCGAGCGGTCGCGGCGCCGGCACCACGAGCGCACGCGGCGGCAGGAACAGCGGCGGATGCGGGAAGATCGGCGCCAGGCCTGGACGCGGCACCACGATGCGCGGCCCGTAGAAGCGCGGCGTCCAAATCGCCGCAGCGACGATGAAGGGCGCCACGTTCGGCCGCGGCGCCGGCGCCAGCGCGAAGTCGCCGGTCGCGAGGTGCAGCGCTTCGGAGTCGGTGAACGCGGCGATCTCCTGCAAGCACGCCGCCGAGAGCGGCGCCCCGGCCGCCTCGAGCGCGACGTGGTCGCTCTTCCAGACCGCGCGCGGCCGGCCATCGGTGGGCGCCGTGTACTGCGAGCTGTAGCCGCAACCGGCGACGGCGCAGAGCAGCGGCAAGAACGTCAGTCGCATGGGCTGCATGTTAACCTCGCCCGCGTGACGAGTCGCGTGATCTGCGCACTATCGATCATCGCGGCGCTCGCCGGCGGCGCACGCGCCGAGCCGGTGACGTTGCGCGTGGCGACCGCTGCGCCCGACGGTACGGCGTGGGCGCGCATCATGCGGGCGATGGCGCGCGATCTCGGCGCCGAGAGCCACGGCGAGATGGCCATCAAGTATTACTTCGGCGGCATCGCCGGCGATGAGGTGCAGACGCTCGAGCGCATGAAGCGCGGCCAGCTCGACGCCGTCTTCTCCGGCGGCATGCTGTGCATGAAGCTGTCGCCGTCGATGCGGGCGCTGCGTCTTCTCGGGCTGTTTCAGTCGCGCGAGGAGGCGATGTATGTGCTCGGTCGCTTGCGGCCGACCATCGATCGCGAGTTCGCCGAACATGGATTTCGCAACATGGCCGAGGCGAGCCTGGGATCGGACATGCTGTTCAGCCGCGCGCCGGTGACCTCGATGGCGGAGCTCAAGAAGACCAGGTTCTGGTACTGGAACCTCGACGAGGCGATGCAGAAGCAGCTGCAGGCGCTCGGCACGGCCGCGGTCGGCCTGCCGCTCGAGGAGGCCGGTCGCGCCTACGACGAGTCGCGCATCGACGGCTTTCTCGCGGTCCCCGTCGCTGCGTTGGCCAATCAGTGGTCGGCCAAGACCCGCTATCTGAGCGAGCTCAGGCTCGGCTTCTTGCCGGGGTGCATGGTGATGACCAACTCGGCGTTCGACGCGCTGCCGATCGAGTCGCGAGGCGCGCTGATGCTGGCGACCGGCAAGATGCAGGCGGCGATCGAGGAGATGGGCCGGACGCAGGACGCGGCGCTGCTCGGGGGGCTGTTCGAGCGACAGGGCCTCAAGAAGGTCGCGCTGTCGGCGAGCTTCGCGTCCGAGTTCTTCGAGGCGGCGCGAACCGCGCGCGACGCGCTACGCAACAAGCTCATCCCCGGCGAGCTGATCGATCGGATTACCGGCTGGGTGGCGGACTATCGCGCCGAGTACTCGGGACAGCGCCAGCCCGCGAAGTAGACGGCGTCAGTTGGCGGGCGTGTTCGCGTACGGCGCGTAGTCGCGGCACGGCTGACCGCGAAGCGAGCAGGGAGGCAGAGGTGACGGAATCGTCGCGCCGCGGACGACCGGCAGCACGACGCTCGACGGATGCGCGCTGTCGTGACCGATGCTGTAGCTCGGCGCGGTGTCGAAGTGCTTCAAGGCGAAGCGCCACTCGGCGCGGCTGCCGCCCGGCGTGTTGACAAAGACGCGGATGCGCGAGCCGGCGCGGAAGACGTGATGGAAGCCGGCGAAGCCGACGCGCACCTGGGTCCACTCGCCGGGAACCAGCGCCTTCCAATCGGCCTGCATGTACGTGGGCGACGGCCACAGCTCGGTTGCATCGGGGCCGCTGCCGCGATAGGACGCACGCAGCCAGCCCGACTGCACGTACATCTCCTTGCCGTCGGGGCGCACCTCGATGAGGTTGACCTCCAGATCGGCATCGTCGACGGGGGACTGGAGCCACAGATCGACCGACCCGTTGCCGGCCATCATGAGATCGGCCGCCAGCGGGGTCGACTCGAAGCCGACCGCCTTGCCGGCCGCCGGCGCACGCCAGTCGTAGGCGGGCAGCTTGTCCCAGACGTTGCCGCCCGGCGCGAGGTTGCCGCGCTGACCGGCTTCGGGGTCGAGCTGGAACTGCGACGCGGCCGCGCTCTCCGTCGGTGTCGTCGCCGACAGCGCGCCCGAGGCGCGGAAGTAGAGGCGCATCGGCTCGACCGCCGGCGGCGGCCAGCTCGTCCAGTGCTGCTCGAACGTGCCGCGCGGCGCGCCGAGGTCGCTGGTCAGGCCGGCGCCGCTCTCGAAGATGGCGCGCACCTCCGGCTCCGCCTTCCAATCGGCGAGCGCCGACGCGAAGTCGCCATACTTCGACCACTTCGTCGGCTCGACGTGCATGAGCGAATGGAACACGCGATCCATGAGCAGCGGCGTCAGGTCGTAGACCAGCGGATCGATCATCGGCACGCGATGCGCGACGAAGAGATCGAGGAACGCCGCCCACTCCGAGAGCACGTCGGGCGAAAATCCGTCGGGGTGCACGCCGTTGTAGATGGTGAAGCGCCGCGACGGCGACGACGTGAACTTCGACAGCAGCGGGAAGAAGTAGGGGCCGGTCTGCTCGTCCTGCCACGCGCCGGCGAGGAAGACCGGCACGTCGATCTTGCCGACGAAGGTGGCCGGGTTGTAGCGGTCGTGCTGCGCCGGATCGTAGTACTGCGTCGTACGCGCCTGCGCCACGTTGTCGACGAGCTGGCCGTGGAGCAGCTGATTCTCCGCGCACAGCGTATCGCCGCCGTCGACGCGCGCCTGCTCCCAGCCCTGGCCGTACGGCTGCGCGGTGTTGATCACCTGCGTGACCCAGGCGATGGCGAAGCCGTCGTTGAGCATGCCGCCCGGCAGCATCGTCGTGTGCGCGTTGCCGATGACCGACAGGGGCGTGATGGCCGCCAGGCTCGGCGGCCGCTCGGCGGCGACGAACATCTGCGTGATGCCGGGATAAGAGAGGCCGACCATGCCGACCTTGTGGTCCTGGACCCACGGTTGCGCCGCCGCCGTCTCGATGACGTCGTAGCCGTCGAGGAGCTGCAGCGTCTCGAAGAAGTCGTAGGCGCCGCCGGAGCAGCCGGTGCCGCGCACGTTGACGCCGACGGTGGCGTAGCCGAAGAGGGCGGCGATGGTGGCGCCCGGATCGTTGGGCGCGTCGCAGAGCACGGGCAGCTTGTCGCACAGGTATTCGTAGTTGCCGAGCGGCTCGCCGGGCTTGGACGGTGAGTAGCCGGAGTAGGTCACCACCGTCGGGTAGGGGCCCAGCTCGATCGGTCCCGGCAGCGTGACGTAGGCCGACAGGCGCGTGCCGTCGCGCGTGGCGATGTAGTTGAAGCCGGGCTGCAGATCCTGGTGATCGTAGAAGCGCTGCGACGGCAGCGAGCCGTCGATCGACAGGACCTTCAAGTGGCGCGAGCGCTCGAGCATCCCGGCGCGCACGACATAGCCGTCGCCGGGCGGCACGTGGCGGAAGAGCGCGCTGCCGAGCTTATCGGCGGTGGCGCTCTGGATCGCCTTGCCGCTGCCGTCGAGGACCTCGAGCGTGGCGCCCGGCTCGGCGTGCGTCACGGAAAGCTGCTCGACGCTCTCGCGCACGATGAAGCGCGCGTTGCCGTCGCTGCAGCCGACGGCCCAAAAGGCGAAGATCGCGATCGCGGGTAGGCGCATGGTGACGCGCATCATACCGATCTTTCAGAAAATGTTTAAAGGTCCGCGGATGGCTGGTTGGAGGACGGAAGAGCTCACGCAGGCGGCGCTGACCGAGCTGCCGCGCACCCGGTTGTCCGACGTTCGCGAAGGGCGCCTCTTGAAGGTGGTGGGACGGGTCGATTTACTCGAGCCGCTGCTCTCACCGCTGGCGCACCGCTCCTGCGCGGCCTATTCGGTCAAGCTGCAGGAGAAGGTGACCACGTTCGACTCGCTCGTCCGGGTCATCGAGTCGGCGGCGCGCGACTTCGTGCTCCGCGACGACTCGGGCTTCGTGGTGGTGCGCGCGGCCAACGCCAGCATCTTCTGGGAGCGCGGCCGCGAGCCGCGCACCGCGGCCGACCACGTGCGGGCGACGCCGGAGACGCGCGCGTTCTTGAAGAAGCACGACCTGCCCGCGACCGACTGGGTCGGCGAGCTGCCCTACAGCTTCTCCGAGGGGGTGCTCGGGGCCGGCGACGAGATCGCGCTCGTCGGCCGTGCCCGCCGCGAGGCCGATCCCTATGCTCCGAGCGCCTTCCGCGATCTGCCGACGCGCCTGATCTTCGAGGCCGCGACCGATCCGCTCATCATCGCCTGCGGCCCCGAGCGCTGGCGCATTCGCTGAGCGTGTCGTCGCGTCGGTGCGCTTCCGGTCAGTGAACTTCGCGACAGTGCGCGACGTCCTGGACCCAGTCGCGCTCGAGCGCATCGACGAGCGCCGGGTCGTCCACGATCACCGAGTCCTCCTCGAGCCGCCTCAGCGACAGGACGTCGAGGTTGATCGAGCCGATCAGGCTGACGCGATCGTCGACGATCATGGTCTTGGCGTGCATCATCGACGGTTGGTACTCGAAGATGCGAATCCCGGCGGCCAGGAGCGGCGGGTAGCTGTTGCGCTGGCCGAGCTTGGAAGCCGTGACGTCGTTCTTGTCGCCGGGAACGAGGATGCGCACGTCGACGCCCTCGCGCCGCTTCCGCAAGAGAAGGTCGCGCAAGACCGCGTCGGGCACGAAGTAGGCGTTCCAGATCCAGAGTCGCTTGTGCGCGGAGGCCACCGCCAACAGCACCAGCCGCTGGGCATTGGTCACGTAGCTGTAGCTGCTGGCGACGAACGCCGCACGCGGCTCGCCTTCCGCGCCCGCGCCGCCGCCCGCGCCGCCGCTCGCCAGCGACGGGAAATCGCTCGCCGGTAGGAGCGCGCCGCCGGCCTCCTGCCAGTTCTGCGCGAACGCGCGCTGCAGCTCGTGCACCACCGGCCCTTCGATGCGCAGGTTGATGTCGCGCCACTCGGGATCGGACGAGCCGGACGACTTGACCCACTCCTGCCGCACGCCAAACCCGCCCACGAAGCCGATCCGTCCGTCGATGACGACGATCTTGCGATGGTTGCGCTCGGCGATCGGATGCTGGGCCATGGGACGGAAGAAGTGGCTCTCGCACCCCATGGCGTCGAGCTGCGGTTTGACGTTGCTCTCGAAGTCGGGGCTCCCGAGCGGATCGACCACGATGCGACAGGCCACTCCGCGGGCGCGGTTCGACAGCGCGGCCACGATCTCGTTGCTCGGCTCGCCCGAGTGCCAGATGTAACTCTCGAGGTTGATGCTGTGCTCCGCCTGGCCGATAGCGGCGACGATGGCGGTAAAAATCTTACCGCTGTCCTCGAGCTGCCAGCGATGTCCGCCGGTCAGCCGCGCGTCGGTGGTCTGGAAGAGCGCGGCGGCGAACGCCTCTCGCTCCGACGGCGGCGGCACCGGGCCTACCAGCTCGAAATGCGGGCTGGATACCGCGCATCCGGCGACAAACAGCGGCAACAGGGCTGCGAATCGAGTGCGGGTCACGGTTTGATAGGGGCATAAGCACGCGACTCCAGATCCGTACGGTAGCTCACTGATGGTTCCATGGTTTGTGCAATCATTTCGCTAACATGTCTGACGAGTTCGACCTATCATGCATACGATGGCCAATGGTGCGCCTACATCCCGCCAGTGCCTCGTGCTGCTCGTCGAAGACTCGGCCGAGTGCTACGAGCTCTACTCCGAGGTCCTCGCGGGTGCCGGCTATGCCGTCGTCGGCGCCGACAACGGCGAGCACGCCTACGAGCTGGCCATCTCGATGTCGCCCGATCTGATCGTGATGGACTACGAGCTCAAAGGCGTCGACGGCTGCGAAGCGACCCATCGACTCAAGAGCGACTCGCGCACCGCCGACATTCCGGTCGTGATGCTCACCGGCCACGTGAGCCGACGACACTACGAGCGCGCCAAGGAGAGCGGCTGCGACGCGTTCATCGCCAAGCCCTGCTCGATCGACGCGCTCCTCGACGAGGTCAAGCGACACATGCAGCCGACCATCGACTCGCACGCGGGCGGGACCGTGCTCCTCGTCGAGGACGACGACGACATCCGCAACAGCATCTCGACCATCCTCCAGGAGGAGGGCTTCCAGGTCATCGGCGCCTCCGACGGTGGGGCCGCGCTGCGCTATCTGCGCGAGACCGACGCGCCGCCGCGGCTCATCCTCCTCGATCTAATGATGCCCGTGATGGACGGCTGGGCGTTTCGCGCCGCGCAGCTCGACGACGATCGGCTGGCGGCCATCCCCGTCGTCATCCTGTCGGCGGCGACCGACGTGCGGCGGCACGCCGCGCAGCTGCGCGTGAACGAGTACCTCATCAAGCCGCTCGACGTGCCGCTCCTGCTCAACACCATCGAACGCCACATCTGAGCGAGCGGCACATCTGAGCGAGCGGCACATCTGAGCCACTCGCATCTGCTCGCTGACTAGGTCCGGCGCAGATACTCCGTCATGAGCATCGTGTCGAGGCGCGCGCCGCCGGCGGCATCGAGCGTCTCGGCGCCGCAGTGGTCGCAGGTCGGAATGGCGAAGTCCGCGGGTAGCTCGATCTGAACGCCGCGAAAGGGGACCGTGCGCCCCGGCCGGGCGATCTCGACGAGGATCCCGCCCGCGCACACGCCACAGCGCGGCAGCTTCGCACCGGTGACGGCGACGATGCGGCTCCAGGTGCGTAGCGCCAGCTCCGCGCGCGTCTGCAACAGGTGCACGTCGTGTGGCGGGCGGTGATCTCGATCGAGCGCCAGGAGGCGCTCGACGTCGACGCGACAGTCGTCGAGCGTCGGCGCGAACCAGGATCCGATCGAGAGCGCGGCGGCCGTCGCGCTGCGCAGGTCATGCGCCAGCGCGGCCAGCGTGTCTCCTTCATTAGTGTCTACGGTACTCACCCTGCTCTGGCATAAGCCGACGTCGCCTGACCGCAAGTCGCGTCGATCACACTGCTGCGACCCGCGGGGGTCAGGTGATTACGGCACGCCACTTGAAGCATCTGGTCCACGTGCACATCGTAGAGTCCACCGACGCGGAGCTGTTGGAACGGCGACAGCTCGAGCAGCTGGCTGGTGACCTACGTCGCGCCATCGAGGCCTCTCTGCACGCTGGCCTGCCGCGTCTCGCGGTGGCGCTCGACAGCTCGCGTGACTTCGTCGAGCGGGTGCTGCAAGAAGCGACGACGACCTCCACGCGCCGCGCGATCGCGCGGACCCGCGCGGAGATCGCGCTCGAGGTGTGGCGCGAGAGTGTCGAGTCGCTGCATCCGCGGCTCGACGGCTGAGAGCGATCCGCGGCTCGACGGCCGAAAGTTCCCTTCTGGGGAATCCCGCGCTATTCTCACGTCATGGACGCTCCGGAGCCGTCGGCCCCTGCGCCGGCGCCGCCGATGCCGCCCCTCTTCGACCCGCCGTGGGCGGACGCGCGCGACGAAGAGCTCCTGGCGATGCGCATCTGCGATCTCGGCGTGCGCGTCGAAGGCAGCGAGCTGGAGCCGCTCATCCTGCAGCTGCACGCGGAGCTGGAGGCGCGCGGGCTGGCGCTTCGCCCGGGCTGCTACCTCGGTGACGAGTGGTTCACGCCGACCGAGCAGGCGCTCATCGCAATTCCGTTCTGGCTGGCACATCCGCGGCTCAAGGCGCTCGAGCTGCGTCAGGTGCTCGAGGTCGAGGGCGGCACGCCCGAGTGGTGCCTGCAGCTCTTGCGGCACGAGTGCGGGCACGCGATCGATCACGTCTATCGCTTCTCGCGGCGCCGCAAATGGCGGCGGCTGTTCGGCAACACCGACAACGACGCGACGCCGGACATCTACCGGCCGCGCGCCTACTCGAAGAGCTTCGTGCGCCATCTGGCCAACTGGTATGCGCAGGCGCATCCCGACGAGGACTTCGCCGAGACCTTCGCGGTCTGGCTCGGCACGCCGGAAAAAGAGTGGCGCGCGCGCTACCGTCGCTGGAAGGCGCTGGAGAAGCTCGAGTACGTCGACGAGCTGATGAAGGAGGCGGCGGCGACGCGGATGCCGCCCAGGCGCGTGCCGTTGCGGCGCATCTCGGATGCGAGCCGCATGCGCAAGACCCTGGCGCGCTATTACGCCGAGCGCCGCAAGCAGTACGCCGAGGACTACCCCGATTTCTACGACGCCGATCTGGTCGCCATCTTCTCCGGCGAGCCGGGCGAGGAGTCGGCGGCGCGCTTCATGCGGCGCGGCCGCAAGGTGATCGTCCCGTCGGTGGTGCGCTGGACCGGTGAGCACAAGTACACCGTCGACCAGCTGGTGCGGCGATTGATGCTGCGCTGCGAGAGCCTCGGCCTGACCACGCCGACCAATCAACCGCGCTTGATGATGGATCTGTCGGCCTACCTGGCGGCGCTGGTGACCAACCATCTGCATACCGGACGATTCAAGAGGTCGGTATGAAGATCCTCATCCTGTTCGATCTGCATCGCGCGCCGCGCGACGGCGAGGAGTTCTCGCCCGAGACGCTGCGCAAGGAAGAGGACAAGCCGACCGAGGCCGACGTGCTCGAGTGTCTGCGGCGGCTCGGACACGAGACCGATACGCTGGCGGTCTTCGACAACGTCGTCGCCATCGTCGACAAGATCAAGAACTTCGCGCCCGACATCGTCTTCAATCTGACCGAGTCGTTCCACGCGCAGCGCTCCAACGAGCCCAACATCCCGGCGCTGCTCGAGCTCTTGAAGGTGCGCTATACCGGCGCCGGGCCCGACGCGCTCATGCTGTGCAAGGACAAGTCGCTGGCCAAGAAGCTCTTGTCGTATCACCGCGTGCGTGTGGCGCGCTTCGTCATGTCGTCGGGGTCGCGGCCGCTGCGCAGCTTGAAGCGCTTCGTCTATCCGGCGTTCGTCAAGCCCGTCGGCGAGGAGTCGTCCGACGGAATCGCGCAGGCGTCGTTCGCGCGCGACGAGGCGGAGGTGCTCGAGCGGGTGCGCTTCCTGCACGAGCGCTACGAGGGCGACGTGATGATCGAGGAGTACATCGAGGGGCGCGAGATCTACGTCAGCGTCATGGGCAACAAGAGGCTCACGGTGTTCCCCGCGCGCGAGCTCTTCTTCGAGAAGCTGGCCGACGACGCGCCGAAGTTCGCGACCTCGAAGGCCAAGTGGGACGACGTCTATCGCAAGAAGTGGGGCATCAAGAACGGGCCGACCGCGCCGCTGCCCGACGGGCTGTCGCCCAAGCTGGAGAAGATCGCGCGCACCGTGTATCGCGTGCTCAAGATCAAGGGGCTCGGGCGCGTCGACGTGCGGCTGTCGCCGGCGGGCGAGGTGGTGGTCATCGAGGCCAATCCCAATCCGTCGCTGGCGCGCGAGGACGACTTCGCGCAGTCGGCGGCGGCGGTGGGCACCGACTACGACGCGTTGATCCAGAAGATCCTCGACGCCGCCAGCGGCTGAGCGGCAGGGAGGGCCCAGAGCTCGCCGTCCTCGGTGCCGAGGAACAGGCGCGCACCGGCGGCGACGGCGGAGATGCGCGCGCGGCGCCAGTCGGAGGGGCGGGTGACGTCGCTGCCGGCGAGCTGGAGCAGGCCGGCGCCTTCGGTGCCGACGAAGATGGTGCCGCCGAAGTGGGCCATGGCGCCGGGGTTGACGTCGTTGGCGCGCGCCTCCGTGAGCGGCAGCGCGCTCACGCCGTCGTCGCGCACCAGGACCAGGCCGCCGTCGTCGGTGCCGGCGACGACGCCGTCGCCGAGCGGCGCCAGCGCGGTGACGACGTTGGTCTCGGCGGGCGGCGCGCCGAAGACGAGCGGCTGCCAGCGCGCGACCTGGGCGGTGAGCGGGCGCTGGAGCACGTAGACGCCGTCGGGCGTGCCGACGTAAAGGCGTGCGCGTGTGACCGCGAGGGCGGTGACGCGCAGGATCTCGCCCGTGGGGCCGCGCTCGCCGAGGGGCGAGCCGGTCACCGGCGAGCCGGTCACGGTAGATGCGCCGGTCCACAGGCCGCGCGCGCTGCCGGCCACGAGCGCGCCGTCGACGACGGCGAGGGACGAGATCGCTTCGCCGGGGGCGAGGACGCCGAGACGCGTGCCGTCGCCGCCGACGACCACGGCGCCGCGATGGGTGGCGGCGATGACGCGGCCGTCATGCTCGACGAGCGCATCGACGAAGCGCTCGCGTCCTTCGAGGCCGCCGACGGCGACGGGGGCGCCGCCGCGCGCCGGGTCGAAGCGGAAGAGCCCTTCGTCGAAGGTGCCGATGAAGACGCTGCCATCGCTGCGCGGCAGGACCGCGCTGACGCGGCTCGGCAGGCGCGTCACCAGCGTGGCGCCGCTCGGGGGGGCGTCGGCGATCGCGCGTGGCACGGCGGCCGACGGGACGCTCGGGTCATGCAGCACCGGCAGCGCCAGGTAGCGCAGCCGCGCCGTCGGCACCGTCACGACGAAGCCGACGACCGTCGCTACCGCGAGGACGAGGAGGCGCGGCCAGGTCCAGCGGCGACGGCGGATCGTGGAGCGGGCGATCACGCGCGCACCCGGCGGCGGCGCGCGAAGAGGCTGCCGGCGAGGAGCATGAGGAGCGCCGCGCCGGCGTAGGCGGTGCGCGAGGCCGGCTGCACGTCGACGGCGAGCTGACGACGGCTGACGTTGCCCGCCGTGTCGCTGGCGACGATCTCGAAGCTCGTCGCTCCGCGGGCGGCGAGCCGCGGCACGTGTAGCGTCACCGTGTAGAGGCCGAGCGGTCCAACGAGGCGGGCGCGGCCGATCTCCCCCCATGGCGCGCGCACGAAGATCTCTTTGACGTCCATGGCGCTCTTGAGCGCCGCGCCTGCGCCGCCGGGCGTGGCAGTCTCGAGCGCTTCGGCCACGAGGTCGACCGGCAGCGCCGGTTTGAGCGCCAGCGTCAGCGCTTCACCCGGGTGCACGGTGGCTGGTGCCGACACGACGGCGATGGCGGCGGCGCGGGTGTCGACGTGGAGCTCGACGCTGCGCTCCTCCCGCGCGCCGCGAGCGTGGTCGATGATCACGCGCGCGGTCCAGCTGCCGTCGGGCCAGCCGGCCGGCACGAGGAAGCGCGCCACGTGGTCGCCCGTCGGTGCGTCGAAGTGCGCGCGCACCGGGCGGCGCGACCAGGGCAGAAGGACCCGCACGTGCGCCGTCGGCGGCGCCTGCACGCGCACCTCGGGATCGCCCGGCTTGACCCGCGCCGGCGTGATGTCGGCGTTGGCCGCGGCCACCTCTTCGCCGAAGATGCCCTTGTAGGCGACGCCTTCGGGCAGCTCGTTGGGCACAAGCAGCTGCGCCAGCGGCACGCGCGTGTCGACCTTGAGCTGCTTCTCGACGGCGACGAACGAGGTGTACTGCGTGATCAGCTTCCAGCGCAGCGCCAGCGCGATGATCTCGTCCTTCTGTCCGGCGTCGGCGCCGCGCTCGTCGAGGTCGTCCAGCTCGGCGATGCGACGGCGCGCCCAGAGCGTGCCGAGCACCGGATCGCGCTCCCCCCTAGTCGTGACCGGCAGCGTGCGCGCGTACGGCTTCGATCCGAGGCGCCCGGTCAGCTCGACGGTGGCGGGGCCCTTGCCGCGAACCTTACCGACGACGACGAGCGGCTGGCCCGCGAACAGGTCGGGCAGGCGCGACGGCATCATCTGCTCGACCTCGACGCCGGAGAAGCGCAAGCTTACGTCGGTGAGCACCGGGCGATCGAGCCGCTTGTAGAGCCTCGCCACCGCTTCGTCGGCCGGCTCGCCCTGGCGCACGATCTCGGCCGCGCCGCGACCGGCGTGCGCGACGCCCTCGATGAGATAGCGATTCACCGACGAGCCGATGCCGAAGCCGAAGACGCGTGACTGGCCGCGCATCTTGCCGATGTGCTCGATGATCTCGCGCTCGTTGCCGATGAAGCCGTCGGTGCAGAAGACCACCATGCGCAGGCGCTTCGGGTCGTACGGCTGGTCGAGCGCGGCGCGGATGCCGGCCAGCATCTCGGTGCCGCCGCCGCCCTCGATCTTCGCCATCCAGCGCTCGGCCGCCGCCACGTTGTCGGGCGTGTTGGGCAGCGCCTGCTTCGTCATGTAGTCGGTGGTGGAGTCGAACGTGATGATCTGGAAGGTGTCCTCCGGTCCCATCTTGTGCAGCGCCTCGATGATGACGCGGCGGGCGGTGTCGAGCGGCTCACCCCACATCGATCCCGATTTGTCGACGAGGAACACCAGCTCCTTGGGGCGGACCATCGCGGGCGCGACGTCGGCAGGCGGCTGCACGAAGAGCATGAAGTAGTCGTCGCCGCGATCGCGCGCGGTCAAGATGCGCGCGTCGGGCTCCTGGGCGGCCGGGCGCCAGGAGAGGATGAAGTCTTTGTTGGGCAGATGGTCGCCGTCGCCGAGCGTGATCAGCCGCTTTCCGAGACGCGGGTCGACGGCGCTCAGGATGCGGTGGCTGCGCGCTGCGACGCCGGCGAAGGCGTCGGCGGGGCCGAGCTGCACGACGATGTCGAGGTCGTGCGCCGAGCGCACGCCGGGCGCGACCACCGGCGGCGTGATGGCCGCCTTGTCGGCGACCCCGTCGCGCGGATTGTAGCGCGGGCCGATCGTCGTCGGAAAATGGAACTGATAGCGGCCGTCGTCGAACGCGACCTCGTGCACGTAGCGGATGACCACCTCGACCGATTCGCCGGGCGGGATGTTGGCCACCGACTGCGTGAACAGGTTGGGACGCTCCTGTTCGGTGAGCGCGGCGGTGTGCCCTTCGCGCTTCGCCATCTCGTAGGTCCGGCGCGCCTCTTCGCGCCGCTTCACCTCGCTCACGACGACGCGACGGCCGATGCGGAACATCATGTCGGTGACGGCGGCGTTCTGGGGCAGCGGGAACTTGTAGATCGCCTCGAGACGCTGCTCGGTCGGGTTCTGATAGAGCTGGGTCACCTCGACGCGCGCGATGTTGCCGGTCACGTCGGCGAGCACGCTCGTGTGGGCGAGCGGAAACTCGATCACGGTCTTGCCGTCGTTGGACGCCAGCGACGCGGCGTCGTGGTTGCGCACATCGGGCAGCGTGCCGTCGGCGTCGACGGGCGCGTCGCCGCCGAGGGCGTGGACGCGCGCCATCAGCTCCTCGACGCGCGAGGCGCGGGTCGGCGTGTCGCTCGGCGCGGGCTTGCCGCCCGACGGTGAGGGTGCGTTGCAGGCGCTGACTGTGACGACGAGGGTCAGTACTCCGAGATGGCGCACGCGGGGACTCCTGTTTGAGCCCCGTCAGAGCAACGTCGATGCCGTTTTGAAAGGCGAGATGATGCCGGGACTTACAGGTGCGCGTGGCTGCGCGGCCACGTGGCCCGTGTCAGCGGCGCGCGGCGCGAATCAGGTCGTGGTCCAGCCGCCGTCGACGGGGAAGGTTTGTCCGGTCACGAACGAAGCCTCGTCGGACGCGAGATAGGTGACGATGCCGGCGATCTCCTCCGGCTGTCCGTGGCGCCCGAGCGCCGCGCGATCGGTGAAGAGCTTGGCCGCCTCTTCGTTCTGGATGAGCGCCGCCGCCAGCCGCGTCTCGATGAGCCCAGGCGCGATGGCGTTGACGCGGATGCGCGCGCGGCCGAGCTCCACCGCGAGCGTCTGCGTCATCGAGATCACCGCCGCCTTCGACATCGCGTACACGCCCTGCATCGGCGAGCCGCGCAGGCCCGTGATGCTGGCGATGTTGATGATCGAGCCCGGACGATTGGACGCGAGCAGCCGCTTCGCGGTCTGACGCGCGACCTCGAAGTAGCCCTTCACGTTGAGCTCGAAGGTTTTGTCCCACGCCGGCCACTCGACATTCATGAGCGGTCCGAAATAGGGGTTGGTCGCGGCGTTGTTGACCGCGATGTCGAGCGGCCCCTGCTGATCGATCCAGCTGAACAGCTCGGCGATGGCCTCGACGCGGCCGGTGTGGCAGGCGCGCGCGAGCGTGGAGCCGGCGTGCTTGTCGTTGATGCGCGCGGCGGTCGCCTCGAGCTCATCGATCTTGCGCGAGGCGATGATGACGCGGGCGCCCGCGGCGGCGAACGACTCGGCGATGGCGGCGCCGATGCCGCGGCTGCCGCCGGTGACGAGCGCCAATTTTCCCTTCAGACGTTCACTCATGGAACGGGACTAGACCACATCCGATCGGCCCCCGGCTACTCGCGTCGGCACCCGATACGGATGTGAAATTGTTTTGTCGAAATGGGAACCGAGCCCCCACTCGCGGCCGCGTAGCTATCGAGAATCGCGTGCGGCGGGCGTGGCACGCGCGGTGCTTTGGATCCGATCGGTGCGCTGCGTCCCCGTCTTGTTGATCTGTTGGAGCGTCGCTGCGTCGGCCGCGCCGCAGCGCCATCGGGTGGTGCGCGCCGACGAGCCGCGAAGGTCCGATGATGCGCGCGTCAACCTCGACCTGCGGCCCGCGCCGCCGCCGGCGGTGATCGAGCCGACCCGCGCCATGCCGACCCCCGGTGTGCGCGAGGATCGAGGACGCGAGCGCCACTGGGGGCTGCTCGGCGGCGGCCTCGCGCTGTTCGCGGCCGGGTACGCGCTCGACATCGGGCTCAGCTATGGGCTCGGCCACGATCCGGCGGCGACCTCGCTCATTCCGCTCGTCGGGCCGCTGGTGCAGATGGGCGACAGCTGGGCGATGGTGCAGCCGTCGACGACGGGAAATCCGATGATCGACGTGCCGGCCAATCAGCGCATCAGCGAAGTGAACAACACCATCCAGCAGGCGGCCTACGCGGTGCTGGCGGTCGACTTCGTGTTGCAGCTCGCCGGCACGACCATGGTCATCGTCGGCGCGGTCGGCAAGTCGCGCACGCTGGAGCGCAACGTGGCCTGGTCGATCACGCCGACGGGCAACGGCATGCTTGTCAAGTTCTAGGGCTACTTGTTGGCGTGCAGGCGGCGCATGCCGGACAGCCAGCGATCGTAGTCGCTCGCCTTGCGCTCGAAGTAGGTCTTGACCTCGGGGTGGGGCAGGATGAGGAACTGCTCGGCCTCGATGCCGGCGACGACGGCGTCGGCGACCGCGGTCGGCTCGATGACGTTGCCCGAGAGCGTGATCGAGGCGCCGGCCGCTTCGACGAGCGCGCCCTTGAGGAGCTCGGTGTTGACGTAGAGCGGACAGAGGCACGACACGCGAATCCCGCGGTCGTGATAGGTGATGGCCAGCCACTCGGCGAGCGCGACGGCGGCGTGCTTGGTGACGGCGTAGGGCGCGGAGCCGACGATCGACAAGAGGCCGGCGGCCGACGCGGTCGAGAGGAAGTAGCCGCTGCCGCGGGCGAGCATGCCGGGCATGAGCGCGCGCGCGGCCCAGACATGCGACATGAGGTTGATGTCGATGATGCGGCGCCACTCGTCGTCGGGGACGTCGACGCCGCCGCCGATGGCGATGCCGGCGTTCGAGCAGAACAGATCGATGCCGCCGTAGTCGTGCGTGGCGCGCTCGACGAGCGCTTTGAGGTCGGCTTCGCGGGAGACGTCGCAGGCGACGGCGAGGCCGCCGACTTCGCGCGCGACGGCTTCGGCGCCGGGGAGGTCGCGGTCGGCGATGACGATCGCTTTGGGCTTCTCGCGCGAGAAGCGCTCTGCCATGGCGCGTCCGATGCCGTGGGCGCCGCCGGTGACGACGATGACTTTGTCGGTGAGCTTCACCGCGCGAGCATACCCGAGCAGGGCGCCGAAATCAGCGACCGCGGGTCAGCGGCCGCTGCAGCGAGGCCAGCGGCGGCGGCGTCGCGAAAGCGCGAAAAGCGCGGCCAGGCCGAGCAGCGCGACCGCGGCACCGTCGCCACCGCGCCCCACGTCGCACCCGCCGCCCCCGGCAACGCCGTGCGTGCCCGGATCGAGCACCGCCAGGTCGGCGCCGTATCCAAGGTCGTCGAATTGGGGCATGGGCATGCCGAGGTCGGGCACGCCGCCGAGGTCGGGCGCGACAGCGGCGGCGCAACTGCCGGCGCTCGAGTCGCTGGACGAGCAGACCATGCCGGCCGGACAGCCGTTGCCGCCCGGTCCGCGACAGCCGGCCGCGCAGACGTTGAGCGCGAGGTTGCAGATGCGGCCGCTGGTGCCGCCGCCGCAGTGCGCATCGGCGGTGCAGCCGCAGCTCTCGGCGGGGAGGCAGATCGATCCCTTGCCGCCCGCCGCGCAGGCGCCGGTCGAGCCGCTGGTGCACTCGACGCAGGCGCCGCTCGCGCTGCTGCACGACGGCGTCGCTCCCGCGCAGGTGGCGTGCGCGTCGACGCCGGGCGCCGCGGTCGGGCAGGCGCCCTGCCAGACCTGCAGGTCGTCGAAGTCGGCGGCGCCCATGCCGCCGCCTTCCCACAGCTCGTCGGTGAGCACGATGAACGTGGCGCCCGCTTCGGGCGTGAACGGCGCGGCATACCAGCGCCATTTGCCGTCGGCGGTCACCTGCACCGCGGGCTGACCGTAGCCGTTCGGCGTGGCCGCGTCGCCTATCATCCAGTGCTGCACCCCGGCGGCCGCACCGCTGCCGTCGTCGACGTTGAAGCCGAGGAACGGCACGGTCCCGGTGGCGCCGCGGATCCAGGCGCTCACGCAGTACGGCATGCCGGCGACGACGGGGATCTGGTTGGCGACGGCGGTGCCGAGCGTGAAGACGCGGCCGCCACCGACGGCGCTGGTCTCGCGCTGGAACTTGGTCGAGCAGACGGGCGCGCTGTCGCTCGCGAGGCTGATGGCGACCGAGTCGCTGGTGCGCCAGCGGGTCGCCCCCGACTCCCAGCTCTCGGTGAAGATCGCAGTCTGCGCCACGGCGGGCAGGGCGACCGCCGTGCAGGCGGCGAAGGCGATGAAGCACGCGGCGCGAGCGAGCATCTTCATCCTCCTGACAGCTACGGGTGGCCCAGGTCCACGATGCGGAGATGATCCAACAGGTGCTCGAGGTGCTCGCGGCCGACGTACGACCACACATTATACAGGCAGGACTGCCCGGGAATGAGCACGTAGGCCAGCCAATCGGGGCCCATGGTGAAGCCCTCGAGGCCGTAGCCGGCGCGCATACCCGACGGCCACGTCTTGTGGAGCGGCCAGCGCGCGGTGTCGCTCTCGGAGCCGATGACTCCGGCGCCGGCCATGCCGACGACGGCGCGGCCGCAGCTCGGACAGCCGCCGGTGCCCTGGCCGCGGCCGGGCAGCCCTGATTTGTCGACGACGACGCCCCAGCCGCCGCTGAAGTAGGTGGCGCGTACGCGGCCGCCGTTGGCGTCGCCGAGGTCGTCGAACCAGACCGGCGCACAGCGGTTCTTGTTCTCGGCCTTGCGCCACTCCTTGATCAGCACCGCCGGGACGCGCGCGCCGTCGAGATGCTCGAGCCTGGCGGCGGGCGGGGTGGCGACGTCGCCACGCGCCACGGCCCCCGCGACCGCGACGGCGACGAGGATGCACGACACGACGATCGCGCGGCGCATGCGACTACTATCGCATGGACGGGCCGTCGGCGTTGGGCTAGGCTTTCGCCGCTCGCGATGGATGCTCCTCCCCGTCTGAAGGTTGGAATTCCGAAGGAGACGTTTCCCGGCGAGCGTCGCGTCGCGGCGACGCCTACGACCGCCGCGCGTATTGCCAAGCTCGGGGTCGACGTCATCATCGAGTCCGGCGCCGGCGAAGCGGCCTCGTTCCTCGACGGCGCCTATGCCGAGGCGGGCACGGCCATCGTCGCCGACGCGGCGGCGCTCTACGCCGCGGCCGACCTGGTCCTCAAGGTGCGCGCGCCGATCGAGACCGACCACGGCCACGAGGTCGATCGGCTCAAGGAGGGCGCGACGCTGGTCTCGTTCGTCTGGCCGGCCCAGAACCGCGAGCTCCTCGAGCGGCTGCAGGCCAAGAAGGCGACCGTCCTCGGCATGGACGCGGTCCCGCGCATCACGCGCGCGCAGCGGATGGACGCCCTGTCAGCGACGGCAAATCTGGCCGGCTATCGCGCGGTCATCGAGGCGGCGGCGCACTTCGGACGCCCGTTCGGCGCGCAGACCACGGCCGCCGGCCGCATCAAGCCGGCGCGGGTCCTCATCATCGGCGCCGGCGTGGCCGGGCTGGCCGCCATCGCCGCGGCGCGCGCGCTCGGCGCGGTGGTGAGCGCATTCGACACGCGCCCGACGGTGCGCGAGCAGATCCAGAGCCTGGGCGCCACCTTCCTGCAGTTCGAGTGGAAGAACGAGACCGGGGAAGGCGAGGGCGGCTACGCGCGCCAGATGTCCGACGCCTATCTCGAGGCCGAGCAGACCTTCATCGCGCAGTACGCCAAGCAGTCGGACATCATCATCACCACCGCGCTCGTCCCCGGCATTCCGGCGCCGAAGCTCATCACCTCGGGCGCGGTCGTGTCGATGGCGCGCGGCTCGGTCATCGTCGATCTGGCGGCGGAGCAGGGCGGCAACTGCGCGCTCACCGAGCCGGGAAGCGCCGTCGAGAAGTTCGGCGTGAAGATCCTCGGCTTCACCGATCTGCCGAGCCGCATGGCGCCGCAGGCGAGCGAGCTCTACGCGGCGACCGTGGTGCAGCTGCTCGAGCTGGTGCTCAAGGACGGTAAGGTCACCATCGACTACGACGACGAGGTGCAGCGCGGCGCGCTCATCGTCCACGAGGGCAAGATCACCTGGCCGCCGCCCAAGCTGGCGATTCGCGCGGGCGCGCCGGCGGTGGGGCCGACCGGAACGCACAAGACGGCCAAAGAGGAGAAGCCGGTGTCGCCGTGGCCGATGCGCATTGGCGTGGCGCTGGCGCTGCCGCTGCTGGTCATTCTCGGGCTGTTCGGTTCGCCGTCGCTGCTCGAGCACATGACGGTCTTCCTCCTGGCCTGCGTCGTCGGCTGGCACGTCATCTGGAACGTGACGCCGGCGCTGCACACGCCGCTCATGAGCGTGACCAACGCGGTGTCGGGCATCATCTTGATTGGCGGACTTCTGCTGGGACGCGGGCGCGACCTCACCGTGACCACGATCCTGGGCGCCGTCGCGGTGCTCCTGGCTTCGATCAACGTCGCCGGCGGCTTCCGCGTCACCGCGCGCATGCTCAAGATGTTCCGCCACTGATGCCGCCGCGCTCGACGGAGGTCCGCTGATGCCACCGACGGTGGCCACGGTCGTCTACCTCGTCGCGGGGCTGCTCTTCATCCTGAGCTTGCGCGGCCTGTCGGAGCAGGCGAGCGCGCAGAAGGGCAACTGGCTCGGCATCATCGGCATGGTGCTGGCGGTCGCGGTCAGCGTCGCCGGCCTCTTCGGCTTCGAGCGTGGCGAGGCCGAGGCCGCGGGCGCGACCACCAACGTGCTCGCCGTCTACGGCGGCGCCATCGCGCTCGGCGCGCTCATCGGCGGATTCGTCGCCGCGCGCGTGCAGATGACCGCGATGCCGGAGCTGGTGGCGGTGCTGCACAGCTTCGTCGGCGTGGCGGCGGTGCTGGTGGGCCTCGGCACGTTGCAGGAAGCGGGCGCCCACATCGACCTCGCGCACTACGTCGAGGTGCAGCTCGGTGTCCTCGTCGGCGCGGTCACCTTCACCGGCTCGGTCGTCGCGTTCGCCAAGCTGCGCGGCACCATCGGCAGCCGGCCGCTGCTCCTGCCGGGGCGCCACGTCCTCAACCTCGCGCTCGTCGGTGGCTGCCTCGCGCTGGCGATCCTCGGCTGGGGCGCGCCGCCCGATCGCTCGTTCTCCTATCTGCTCGGGGTCACGGGCCTCGCGTCGCTGCTCGGCGTGCACCTCGTGTGGGCCATCGGCGGCGGCGACATGCCGGTGGTCGTGTCGTTGCTCAACAGCTACTCGGGCTGGGCGGCGGCGGCGGCGGGCTTCATGCTGTCGAACGATCTCTTGATCATCACGGGCGCGCTCGTGGGCTCGTCGGGCGCCATCCTCAGCGCGATCATGTGTCGCGCCATGAACCGCTCGATCTGGAACGTGGTGTTCGGCGGCTTCGGCGCCGAGCCGGCCAAGGCGTCCGCGACGCAGGCGCCCGCCGGCAAGGTGCGCGAGACCAACGTCGCCGAGACCGCCGAGCTCCTGCGCACCGCGCGCAACGTCATCATCATCCCCGGCTACGGCATGGCGGTGGCGCAGGCGCAGCATCCGATCCGCGAGGTCACCGACGTCCTGCGCAAGAAGGGCGTCAACGTTCGCTTCGCCATCCATCCCGTCGCCGGCCGTCTGCCGGGGCACATGAACGTGCTCCTCGCCGAAGCGGGCATCTCGTACGATCTCGTCAAGGAGCTCGACGAGATCAACGACGACTTCAGCGACACCGACGTGGTCGTGGTCATCGGCGCCAACGACATCGTGAACCCCAGCGCCGTCGACGATCGCGCCAGCCCCATCTACGGCATGCCGGTGCTCGAGGCGTGGAAGGCGGCGCGCGTGGTGATGCTCAAGCGCTCGATGGCCGCCGGCTACGCGGGCGTCGAGAATCCGCTCTGCTATCGCGAGAACACCGTGATGCTGTTCGGCGACGCCAAGAAGACCGTGCAGAGCCTTTTGGCCGCGCTGCAAGTCTGAGCGCGATCGGCTATCTTCGGGGCCCCATGCGCCTCACGTACCTCGCCGCGGTCGCCGCCTTCGCCGCGGTCGCAGGTCTCGCCGTCGCCGGCTGCGGTCCCGCCGACGTCAGCTATCCGCCGATGGGCTCCCTGTCGCAGCCGTCGGGCAAGGGCGGCTTCCGCTTCGGCGTCGCCACCGCGGCCACGGAGATCGAAGATCAGGATCCCAACACCGACTGGTACGTCTTCACGCGCCCCGCTGCCGACGGTGGGCTCGGCAATGGCAAGGCCTTCGTCGGTGACGCCGTGCGCGGCTACACGCTCGCAGTCTCCGACGTCGCGCTGCTCCAGTCTCTGCACGTCGACTCCTATCGCTTCTCGATCGAGTGGGCCCGCGTCGAGCCGACGCGCGGCCACTACGACGAAGCCGCGCTGCAGCACTACGCCGACGTCCTCGACGCGCTGCGCGCCGCCGGCATCAAGCCGCTCGTGACCGTGCACCACTTTTCGAACCCGGTCTGGGTCGCCGATCCGCGCGACCCCGATTGCAAGAGCGGCCCCAGCGACGCCAACCTGTGCGGCCTCGGCCATCCCGAGGGCGGGCCGCTGGTCATCGACGCCATGGCGAGCTTCGCCAAGCTCCTCGCCACGCGCTTCGGCGATCGCGTCGACGAGTGGGGCACCGTCAACGAGCCGATCAACTATCTCCTCGCCGCCTACGGCGTGGCGCAGTTCCCGCCCGGCCACGGCTGGGCGCTCTCCGATTTCCCGCGCTTCGTCGGCGTCGTGCGCGACTACATCGAAGCGCACGCGCGCATGTACGACGCCATCAAGGCCGCCGATCTCGTCGACGCCGACGGCGACGGCGTCGCGGCCGCGGTCGGGCTCAGCCTCAACGTCGGCGCCTTCGAAGCGTCGCAGGCCAACGAGCCCTCGACCGATCCCGCCGACGTCGCCGCGCGCGATCGGCTCGTCTACGTCTATCACTACCTCCTGCCCGACTCGCTCTTCGCCGGCACCTTCGACGCCGATCTCGACGGTGTCGCCGAGGAGTCGCATCCGTCTTGGGCGGGAAAGCTCGACTGGCTCGGCGTGCAGTACTACTCGCGCATCGGGGTCTCGGGTACACCCACCGGCTTCTTCCCCGGCGTCAACGCCACGCCCTGCTTCGCGCCGATCGACCTCGGCTCCTGCCTGCCGCCGCACGATCCGAGCTTCTGCGTGCCGACGATGGGCTACGAATATTGGGCCGAAGGGCTCTACGACGTGCTGCACGACTTCGGCGGCCGCTGGCCCAAGCTCCCGCTCGTCGTCACCGAGTCGGGCATCGCCACCACCGTCGGTGCGCGCCGCGCCGAGAACGTGGTCCGCTCGCTCGAGCAGATCGAGCGCGCCCGCGGCGCCGGCGTCGACGTGCGCGGCTACTACCACTGGAGCCTGATGGACAACTTCGAGTGGGCCGAGGGCTTCGGCCCGCAGTTCGGCCTCTTCAGCGTCGATCGCTCGAGCTACACGCGCACGGCCACGCTCGGTGCCGATACGCTCGCCGCCGTCGCCGGCGCGCGCAAGCTCACCGCGTCGCAGCGCAGCCGCTACGGCGGCACCGGCAAGATGACCACAGAGGCCAACGGCGACGCCGTCATGAGCGGCCTCTGTCGCAAGCAGTAGAGTCGCAAGTCGTCAAAACCGCACATCATTTCACGTCGCAAAAATAGCCTGCGACTTTTGGGCCGTCGAGCGGTGTCCTCTTCTTGATGGCGACGAGCGACGAGGCGGCGAGGCAGGCGCGGGTGATGGCGCTGCTCCTACCGCATCACGACCGGGCGCGCGCGACCGCGCGGCGGCTCTGTCGGTCGCACGCGGACGGCGACGATCTGTTTCACGAGGCCGTCCTGCGCGCGTTCGACCATCTCGACGAGCTGCGTGACGTCGAGAAGTTCCGTTCGTGGTTCTACGCGGTGCTGCTCTCGGTGCACCGTTCGCGTCATCGCAGAAGCTTCTGGCGGCGCCTCCTGCCGCTGTCCGAAGTGCGTCGCGAGCCGGTCGTCGACGGCGGTGGCGACGCGGTAGCAGGAGCGCAACGAATGGCGCGGGCGCTGGCCACGCTCTCGCCGATAGAACGAGAGGCGATCGTCCTGTTCGAGCTGGAGGGATTCACGCTCGACGAGGTGGCCGCCTTGCAAGACCAATCACTCCCGGCGGTGAAGTCCCGGCTCGTGCGCGCGCGAGCGAGGCTGCGCCGTCATTACGAACGAGCCGAGCGGGCCGACCAGCCCGTGGTTCGAGGAGAAGCAACATGAGCACGGATAGCCGGATCGATTCCGATCTGAAGGCGCTCGCCGAATCCTCGGCGGACGGGCTACCGACCCACGACCAGACCGCCCGCGCGCTCTCCCAGGCGCGGGCGCAACAGCAACAAGGAGGCCTCATGAAATCGATTCGCAAGCCCATCTATGTCACCGCCGCCGGCCTCGCCGCCGTCGCTGCGGTGCTGATCTTCCCGGTCCCCTATTCGCGCACCGTCGGCTATGACCTCAAGGTCGCCAAGGCGGGCGGTCAGGTCGCGACGCTGCACGTCCACACCAGGAACGGCGCGGCAGCCGAGCAGCGCGCCGCCCTCTTGCGCAAGAGCGGCACCACCGTCACCGTCGAGCCGCGCACCGAGCGTGTGTGGGGGAGCGTGTTCGCCATGGCCAAGGAGAAGCTGTTGCACATCAACGTCGACTTCGACGGCAAGACCGACGAAGAGGTGGCCGCTGACATCCGCCGTCAGCTCGACGAAGCCGGCTGGAATGCAGGCGAGGTGCAGGTCAAGCGCGCCGACGGCGTCTCCACCGTCGAGATCGGCGCCGACGACGGCAACGGCCGCAAGATGAAGATCGTGCGCTCGACGAGCGGCGGCGCGGAGAAGAACGCGCAGGTCGAGGTCGGCGCGCTCGACGACAGCCGCGAGCCCGGCATGACCGACGCACAGCTGCGCGACAAGATCGTCAAGCAGCTCAAGGCGCGCGGCATGGACGGCGATGTGCAGGTCGAAGGCAATCGCATCGAGATCCGCGCCTCGCACCGCGCCGAAGTCGAAGAGTAGTTGCCGCCGCGACGCGGCGCCCCACCTTCTCCCGCATGAAACGCTGCGCCCATCCAGGTTGTGACTGCCCCATCCCCAGCGATCGCGCCAACCGCGGCGACGCCTTCTGCTCCGAGTTCTGCGCCGGGTCCCAACCGTCGCAGGCCAAGCCCGAGCGTGACGACTGCGGCTGCGGACACCCGAGCTGCCACCACCACGGCAGCTGAGGCCTACTGATAGTCGGTGACCTTGGTGCGCGCGACGTTGCGCTTGGGGTCGAGGGCCGCCTGACACTCGGCACAATACTGCGCGAAGGGCATGACCTCGAGCCGCTTGGTCGGGATGTCGTCGCCGCAGTCCTCGCACACGCCGAACTCCTCCGGCTCCTCGGTGAGCTTGCGCAGCGCGCGATCGATCAGCCCCAGCTCGCGCGCGCTGTCCCGATTGCGCGTCGACGCCAGCGTCTGCAGCATCTCCGACAGCGCCTGCTCGTCCTCGTCGGCCACGCCGACCGCCGCTTCGTCCCGGCGATTGGGCTCGATCTTCTGGGGCCCGTCGGCCAGGAGGCGCGCTTTGCGATCGGCGAGCAGCTTGGCGAATCCTCGCCGCCTGGTCTCGTCCATCCACCCAGTCTACACTCGCGCCATGGCCCTGTTCACGACCACCGACAAGAAGGAGCTCGAGGACGCCAAGAAGCAGATCGTCCCCGGCGAGCGCGTCTGCCCCACCTGCAAGCAGTCGTTCACCTCGAGCGGCGCCACCTTGAGCGCCTTCAACGGCGCGCTCGGCCTCGAGGGGCACACCTGTCCGCACTGCGGCGGAGTGCTCACCTTCCGCCGCCCTTCGCCCGACGGGCTGTAGCGGCTTGCGCGGGGCCGCGCTGGCCGTGGTGCTGCTGGCGCTGGTCGGCTACGGTCAGCTGCTGGTGCCCGGCCGCGTGCCGTCGTCGCCGCACTCCGATCTGATCGCCTATCACCTGCGCGCCAAGGCGGTGCTGTACGACTCGCTTCGCCGCGGCGAGGGCGTGCCGCTGTGGCGCGAGGATCAGCTCGGCGGCCAGCCGGGGCTGACCCATCCGCAAGCTGCCTGGGGGGAGCCGCTGCACGCGCTCTTCTGGCTGATGCCGCCGGAGCGGGCGGCTGGACCGACGCTGTTCCTCCTCATCCTCGTCGCTGCGCTCGGCTACCTGGCGCTGGCGGCGGCGCTCGGGCTGGGGCTGCCGGCGCGCGTGTTCGCGTCGGTGGCGGGGCTGTTCCAGGCCAAGCTGATCCTGGCGACCTATGCCGGCTGGCTCGGCGTCTTGCCGAGCATCGCGCTTTTGCCGTGGCTGTTCGCCGCGCTCTTGCACGCGCGGGCGGCGCCGGGTTGGCGTGCCGCGGTCGCGCTGGGGATCGTCGGTGCGCTCATGCTCCACGGCGGCCAGCTGCAGCTCGTCTACTACGCGGGGCTGGTGGCGGCGGCGTGGCTGGCGGCCGACGTGCTGCGCCTGCGCGATCGCGGCGCGCTGCGCCTGCGCGATCGGGTCGCGCTGCGGATCACCGCGACGATGGCGGCGGCGGGGATCGGCGCGCTCGTCGCCGCGGCCTGGCTCCTGATTCCGCTCGCGCGCGACGCGCCGCTGCTGACGCGCGCGCACGTCTCCTACGAATTTTTCCTCGGCGGCCATGCGCTCGGGCTGCGTCACCTGGCCACGCTCGTGCGCCCGGAGGCGCTCGGCTCGCCCGTCGATCACACCTACGTCGGCACCGAGCTGTGGGAAGATCAGCTCTACTTCGGGCTGGTGCCGCTGGCGTTTGCCGTCGCTGCGGTGGCTCGCCGCCGGCCGCACGCGCGGCTCCTCGCCGTCTCGGCCGCGCTGACACTCGTGCTGGCGTTCGATACCCCGCTTCTGCGCGCGGTCTATGCGATCGTCCCCGGTTACGCCCTCTTTCGCTGTCCGGCGCGCATCGCCTTCGTCACCTCGACGCTCGGGATCGCGCTCGGCGCCATCGGCTTCGACGCGCTCCTCCAGACCGTGCCGGCGCCGCGCCGTCGCCTCGTGCTCGGCCTGGCGCTGCTGCTCGTCGCCGGCGAAGGCGTGCTTCTGTCGCGCCGCTACCTGTCGACGCAGCCGATCGCGGAAGCGCTGCCGCGGTCGGCGCTCGCCGAGCGGCTGGCGGGCGAGCCCGGCCGCATCGCCGTCGTGGGATTGCCGCCGCAGTCGGTGTGGCCGGTGCGGCCGGCACCGTCGCTGCGCCAGGTCGGCGGCTTCGACGCCTACGCCTTTGCGCACTACCGTGACTACTTCGAGCGCATGCGCACCGGCGTCGCGCCCATCGCCACCGAGGCCGGCGTCTGGCTGCAGCTCGACAGCCTCGTGCGCGCCGACCTGGCCGACGCGCTCGACGTGCAGTGGATCGTCGCACCCACCGCCGATGCGCGCTTCGAGACCGTGGCGACCTTCGACGACGAGCCAACCTTCCAGCTCTACAAAGGCGTCGCGCGCACGCGCCTCGTGCTCATGCGCAATCACAATGCCCGGCCCTGGCGCGTCGTCGACGGTGTCTTGCGCGTGGCCGAGGTCTGGCATCCAGGCTGGCACGCCACCGTCGACGGCGTCGCGCGGCCCATCGAGCGCGTCGACGGTGCGCTCCTCGGCGTGGCGGTCCCCCCGGGCGCGCGTCGCGTCGAGCTGCGCTTTTCGCCCTACTGACCGCGCTACGGAAGCCCGACGTGCGTCGCCAGTCGCTGGTTGACCAGGTAGTCGACCCACGCCGGCAAGGTCATGCCGTCGACGGTCGTGCCGTAGAAGGTGAGCGCCGTGGTGAACGTGTGTGACACCGACGGCACGATGAAGCTGCCGAGGTTCGGTCGCGAGAAGTAGCCGTCGCGCAGCTCCTCGAGCCCCTGCCGGAAGGTGGCGCCGCTCATGCCCGCCGAGACGCCGTCGAGACCGGCGCACTGGTTGGTGCCGTAGCCGAAGAAGAGCGAGATGATGCTGTCCTGATCGGCGGAGATGAGCCCCAGATCGGCGTCGGGATACTTGTTCGCGAGGTACGAGACGTAGTTGACGATGCCGCCGCCGTCGGCGCCGCGGCAGTCCTTGCAGTCGGCCGGCAGCGTGGAATCGAGGTTCCACAGATCGCGCCACCGTCGCTGCAGGCAGGGCGACAGATATTTGTCACCCATGGGCGGTCCCGAGTCGTCCACGAGCGTGACCCGCGAGCCGCAGAACGCCTGCGCCAGGCGATCGTAGTTGAAGGCGGCGCCGAAGCCGCCGGCGCTGATGCCGGTGACCACGACGTGGCGCACGTCCTTGAAGGTCGGCACCAGCCGCTGCAGATCGTGGGCGACGTTGCGAAAGCCGACGAAGGACTGATTGGTCGGCCCGCCGGGGACGTCGACGTGATCGCGATTGCCGGCGTGGACGTCGCCGGTGCAGTAGGGCACGTAGACGAAGTTCCAGCCGCGCAGCGGGTTGTCGGCGCGCACGGGATCGAAGATGCCAGCCGCTCCGGTGGCCGCGGCCCAGACGCCGAATTCGGTGGCGCCGAAGCGCTGCAGGACGTCGTTGATCAGGCAGGAGGCGCCGTGGAAGCAGGCGCCGCCACCTTCGAAGTAGACGACGAGCTGCGTGGCGCCGGGATGGATGCGGACCCCGATTCCCGTCGACGAGCCGTCGCGACAGCGCGCTTCGGGGACCGGCACCCAGGTCCACTGATCGGCGGGCGCGTCGATCGGCGCGCCGGTGAAGCTGAGCTCGGGGTGACAGGTCGAGACCCACGGATCGGGCACCGCCGGCGTGGTGCCGCCGCTGTCGCCCGCTTCGGGTACGGCGCCGTTGCCGCCGGTCGCGCCGCCAGCGACGGCGCCAGCGCAGCCGGTCGAGGCGATCGAAGCAATTGGGGCGATTGCGGCGATCGAGAGTGAGAGGAGCAGGCCGGGGACCGTGCGTTTCATCGCCACCCTCCGCAAAATCCGTTCGTGACGGGACTCGGGAACGCCGGTGACCATAGGTCAGTGACCAGCGGTCAGTCAATCTGAAACGCGCAAATTCGACGAGGTTCCACACGACGCCCGTGCCGCGTGCACAATTGCGTCATGCCGCGTCCGCTCCGCTTCGCCCCCGCCGCGGTCGACTGCCGCCGCCGCAGCGACGGGACGATCGTCCTGGAATCGCCGCTCGTTCCGGAGCCCTATCCGCGCTCGGTGGGCCAGCGGCTGGCAGAGTGGGCCGCGCGCGCGCCCGCAAGAACGTTCCTCGCCGAACGGCGGCTCGACGGTTGGCGGCGGGTCTCATACGGCGAGGCGCTCGGCGCGGTGCGCGAGCTGGCGGCGGGGCTGCTCGCGCTCGGCCTCTCGCCGTCGCGGCCGCTGGCGATCTTGTCCGGCAACAGCGTCGACCACGCGCTCCTGACGCTGGCGGCGATGCACGCCGGCATCCCCGCGGCACCGATCTCGCCCGCCTACTCGCTTCAGTCCGCCGACTTCGGCAAGCTGCGCGACGTCGTGACGCAGCTCGCGCCCGGTGCGCTGTTCGCGGCCGAGCGCGCCCCGTTCGAGCGCGCCCTCGAGGTGCTCGCGTCCGCCGGCGTGACGGTGCCGCTGATCGACTCCGCGTCCCTGCCGTCGCTGCGCCGGGCCCCCGACGCGCGCGCCGAGGCCGCCTTCGCGGCGGTGGGCCCCGACACCGTCGCCAAGGTGCTGTTCACCTCCGGCTCGACGGGTGCGCCCAGAGGCGTGGTCAACAGCCAGCGCATGCTGGCGTCGAACCAGCAGATGATCGCGCAGCTCTGGCCCTTCCTCGGCGATCGCCCGCCCATCACCGTCGACTGGCTGCCCTTTAGCCACACCTTCGGCGGCAACCACAACTTCAACATGATCCTGTGGCACGGCGGCACGCTCTACATCGACGGCGGCAAGCCGACGCCCGACGGGATCGCCGAGACGGTGCGCAACCTCGGCGAGGTCTCGCCGACGATCTACTTCAACGTCCCGCGCGGGTTCGACATGCTCCTGCCGGCGCTGGAGCGCGACCCGGCGCTGCGCGCAAAGTTCTTCGCCGACCTGGATCTCGTCTTCTATGCGGCGGCCGCGCTGCCCGATGCGCTCTGGCGGCGACTCGAGGCGGTGGCCCTGCAGGCCGGCGGCTCCAACCCGGCGATGGTCTCGGCCTGGGGCTCGACGGAGACCAGCCCGCTGGCCACCGGCGTCCACTTCGCGATCGATCGCGCCGGCGTCATCGGCCTGCCGGCGCCCGGCGTCTCGCTCAAGCTCGTCCCCGTCGGTGATCGCCTGGAGATGCGGGTCAAGGGACCGAACGTCTCGCCCGGCCATTGGCTGCCCGGCGGCGGCTGTAGGCCGCTGGCGCTCGACGCCGAGGGCTACCTGCCGATGGGCGACGCCGGCAAGCTCTTCGACGACGCCGACCCGGCGCGCGGCGTCGTGTTCGACGGGCGCATCGCCGAGAACTTCAAGCTCTCGTCGGGGACCTGGGTCTCGGTGGGCGCGGTGCGCATCGCCTGCATCGCTGCCTGCGATCCGCTGGTGCAGGATCTCGCCGTCGCCGGTCACGATCGCGACTACCTCGCGCTGCTCGTCTTCACCAACGCCGCCACCTGTCGCGCGCTGCCCCCCGTCGAGCTGCGCCGCCGCATCGCCGCCGCGCTCGCGCGACGCAACGCGCACGAAGGGTCGAGCGTGCGCGTGCGACGCGCGCTCGTCGTCGACGAGCCGCCCTCGATCGACGCCGGCGAGCTCACCGACAAGGGCTACCTCAATCAGCGCGCGACGCTCGAGCGCCGCGCCGCCCACGTCGAAGCGCTCTACGCCGACCCGCCCGGCGCCGACGTCATCCTGGTCGACTGACCCGGGCCACGAACGCGGCCATCGCCTCGAGCACCCGACCGGGCTGATCGCGATGCGGCGCGTGGCCGCAGCCGTGGAGCACCAGCTTCTCGGACGGGCCGTCGACCTCGGCGGCGATGTGATCGATCTGCCGCAGCGTGCCGTATTCGTCGTCGGTGCCCTGGATGGCGAGGATGGACGCGCGCACGTCGGGGAGACACGACTCGATGCTCCAGCGACGGAATTCGGGATCGAGCCAGGCGTCGGCCCAGCCGAGAAACGCGTTGTCGACGTCGCGGTGATGACGCGACAGCTTGAGCTTCAAGAGCGGATCTTTGACGTACTGCTCCCGGATGCGCGCGATGGCCTCGACGCAGATGTCCTCGACGAAGACGTGAGGCGCCTCGAGGATGAGGCCGCGCACGCCGCGATGATGGGCCGCCGCGTGCAGGAGCGCGATCGATGCGCCGTCGCTGTGGCCGATGAGGACGGCGTCTTCGATCCCTTCGCGGCGGAGCAGCGCCGGCAGGAGCAGCGCCTCGTCGTGCATGAACGAGAGCGGTCGCGGTCGCGCCGCCGGCGGCGAGCTCCCGTAGCCGAAGCGGCTGTAGACGAAGCCGCGGCAGCCGGTCGCGCTCGTCAACAGCGTCGGGAAATCGCGCCACGCCGACACCGAGCCGAGCCCCTCGTGCAAGAAGACGAGCGTCGGGCGATCGGGATAGCCGTCGATGCGCACCGCCTCGAGCGCGTCGAGCGAGAGCGCGTCCATCGTCGCCGCGTCGCTCATCGCTTGAGCTTCGCGACCGCCTGCGTCAGCCGGTCGCGCGCGTCGGACGAGAACCAGGTGTCGAGCCAGCGCTCGGTCTCCTCGGCGGAGTGGCGCGCGATCCAGTCGATGGCGGGACGCCGCACGCCGAGCTTGACCTGCGCCACCGCGGTCGACGGCACCGACGCCAGCGCCCGCGCTCGCGTGACGGCGCGGGTCTCCAGCTCCGCCAGCGTGGTCAGCTCGTGCACCAGACCGAGGGCGAGCGCCTCCGGCGGCGAAAAGAGGCGCCCCTCGTAGGCGATCGGCACGATCGACGCCGGCGGCACCGCCAGTCGCAGCGGCTCCAGCACCGACGAGGGCAGCCCGATGCCGAGCTGGGTCTCGTTGAGCCCGATGCGCGCATCGGCGTCGACCATGAGCCGCCAGTCGCACTGCAGCGCCAGGACGCAGCCGCCGGCGATGGCGTGACCGTTGATGGCGGCGACGATGGGACGCGGGCACTGAAAGACCCGCATCATGACGACGCCGAAGCGCTCGATGAAGCGCTTCATCGCCGGGCGGTCGAGATCGATCAGCGTCGGCAACGCCAGGCCGGCCGAGAAGAAGCGCTCGTAGCCGATGAGCACCGCGGCGCGCGCCGGCCCCGCCTCGAAGTCGTCGATGAGGCGCTCGATGGCGTCGAGCAGCTCGGCGCTCATCGCGTTGGCCTTGCCACCGGTGATACGGAGGACCGCCACCTCGTCCATGTGCCGCAGTGTACTACCTTCGATCGGGGATATTTTCCCCGTTTCGGAACAGCCAGGCCCAGGTAAATGGGGCGGCGCGCACGGTGGGTCGCGGGTTTGCGGTTGGCGCGAGCCTTGCTGAAGAGTGGCTCGTTGGAGCGTCACGCGGTCGCCACGGCCTTCGTCGAACCCGCTTCGCCGTCGCAGGGCGAGGCGCACATCCTCTACGGCGATTCGTCGCCGTTTCCCTACGGCCTCGATTTCTTGTCGTCGATTCGCGCGCTCATCGATTGCAGCGTCGCGATGCTGGCGGCGCAGTCGTCGATCGACGACGTGGTCAAGCGCGCGGCGCAGCTCGAGCAGGGGCTCAAGGGCGAGCGCTGGAAGTTCGACGCGCTGCTCGACGCGGTCGACAAGTCGGTCAACAAGGTGACGGCGCCGCTGGCGAGCGGCTCGCCGCGCGTCGTCGGAGCCGCCGCGGAGCTGATGGCGACGGCGCGCGCCATCGTCGAGCGCGAGCAGCTCGATCTCGAGCAGCGCTGGACCGCGCAG
The DNA here is from genome assembly GCA_028287105.1 of Myxococcales bacterium. Lineage (GTDB taxonomy): Bacteria > Myxococcota_A > Polyangia > Palsa-1104 > Palsa-1104 > JAQBQH01. The sequence continues at coordinate 25,377 of JAQBQH010000154.1, read as the reverse complement.
ATGTCGGGCAGCGAACGGATCGTCGACGAGGCCTGCTCGGCGGCGTCGCAGGCGCTCGAGGCGCTGCTCCTCAAGCACGTGCCGCCGCAATCGAGCCTGGCCTGGCGGCTGGCCGCCGACGAGCATGGCTACGATGGGCGCGTGCTGCTGACCACGCGCTTCGGGCTGGAAGCGCATTTCGGCATCGCCATTCCCGAGGCGCATCGCTGGGCGCGCTTGAAGCGCGTCGCCGATCTATCGCCGGGGACGGTGGTGCACGCGCCCAAGCCGGGTAAGCGGTCGCGCGCGGCGGAGCTGCACGAGGTCTCGCTCGATCGGCTGGTCGTCACCGAGTGCTTGATCGACGTCAAGCGCATCGCCTTCCGGCTGCGCCGCTCGCCGCGCGCCGGCGCCGGCTATCGCTTCGAGGTCTCGACCGACAACGGCGATACCAGCATGCAGCTCCTCGACGAGCTGGGCGAGCCCGTCGGTGATGTGCGCGAAGTCGAGGTCGGCGAGCGCGATTCGATCTTGCGGCTGGCGAGCGCCATGCTCGACTCGACGTTCGATCTGGTGCTGCGGCGGCAGCTGATGATCGGCGCCTCGCTCGACGGAGCGCCGCTGCGCGAGCGCTTCGAGCCACGCGAGGTCTGCGCGCGGATCGTCGGTGCCTACGCGCCGATCGTAGCCGAGATCGCGCGGCGGTCGGCGCCGACGGAGCTGATGCTGCGCAAGGATCTCGGCGGCGGGCGGCGCGAGGCGATCTTCGTGACGCGGGCGGAGCTGCGCGGCAAGTTGCTGCGGCTGCCGGCGGCGTTGAAGGCGATGTTCGAGCCGTTCGGATTGTAGCGACGGCGCTGTCCTGGGGGCTGCTGTCGTGGGGATTAGCTGACGTTCGCCGAGCGGCGGCGGACGGTGAGGCTGGCGTCGCGGAGGGCGCGCTCGACCGTCGTCGGGTCGGCGGCGTCGTCCTCGAGGCGGAGCGCCAGGACGGTCCCGTCGTCGTAGGCCGAGAGGTCGATGCGGCGGTGGCGGCCGACGATGACGCCGCCGGTGGCGTCGGTGCGTGGGCGGATCTCGTCGACGACCTGCATGGCGACGGCAGCGACGCCTCGGGTGTGCAGCGCGGCGAGGAATTCCGGGAGCGTCGAGAGCTCGAGGCGGGTCACCGGGAGAGGATAGCGCAGACGAGACAGACGGCTCTAGCGCATTACAATGCGCGCATGCCCGACGCGCGCTCTGCCGCCGCCTTCCAGCTCGCCTATGACGCCATGCTGGCGCGCTTCCCGGCTCGCCCCGAGTCCCGCGACGTCGAGACCCCGGGCGCCCACACGCGCGTGCAGGTCTGGGGCGCCGTCGCTGCGCCGCCGCTGGTGATGCTGCACGGCTTCAAGGTGACCGCGACCATGTGGGCGCCCAACGCCGCCGCCCTCGGTGCCGTGCGTCGGGTCTACGCGCCCGACACGCTCGGCGACTACGGCTTCTCCCACGCCGACAAGCCGCCGCGCAACGTCGACGGGCTACTCGACTGGCTGGTCCAGCTCCTCGACGCGCTCGAGCTCGGCACCGTCGACATCGGCGGCATGTCCTACGGCGGGTGGCTGGCGGCGCACTTCGCCGCGCGCCACCCCGATCGCGTCGGCAAGCTGGTGATGATCGCCCCCGGTGCCGCCTTCGCCGCGTTCTCGGCTGCGTGGTATCTGCGCGGGCTGCCGATGGTCATGTTCAAGCGCAAGCGCTCGGTGGCCGGCTACCTGCGCTGGGCGGCGGTCGCCGGCGACGACGCGGTCTACAACGACGTCATGGACGGCCTCGTCGACGTCATGCACGCCGGCCACCACAACTTCCCGATGTTCGGCCTGCCGCTGCCGGGGACCATCGCGCCCGAGGTGCTGCAGAAGATCAAGGCGCCCGCGCTTCTGGTCTACGGCGCCAACGAGAAGATGCACGCCGCCGAGCGCGCCGTCGCCGTCGCCAAGGCGGCGATGCCGTCGCTGGAGTCGGTCGTCATCCCCGAGGCCAGCCACGATCTCACGATGCGCCAGGCGGCCAAGGTCAACGCCGCCGTCGTCGCCTTCCTGCAGCGCTGAGCGTCCGTCGGACTGCGCCGACCGCGCTAGCCGGCTTCGGCCGCGCGCTTGAGCGAATCGAGCAGCGCCAGCGCCACGCCGGGGAAGATGCCGTACTGAATCTCCGGATGGTGCTTCAAGAAATATTTCGCCAACCAGCCGAGCGACTTCACCTCGAACTCCGCGTCGCTGCGCACGCGCGTGGCGCGCCCGTCGTCGGTGGGCTCGAGATCGAAGCGCAGGCGAATCCCTTTGGGCTCGCCCGCCGCCCAGCGCAGCTCGAGCCAGCGCTCCGGCTCGACGGTGACATCGGCGCTGAACTGAAAGCCGACCGAGATGAACGAGACCTTGAAGCGTAGATCGATCGTGATGCGCTGCCCCTCCTTGCGCACCTTGTCGATCATCGGCACGCGCCCCGGGTAGCGCTCGACGTCGGAGATGACGGCCCAGACCTGAGCAACCGGCCGGTTCACCGTCGCCGTCGCGATCGCTCCCGCGGGCAGCCCATCGCCGCCGAAGCGCACTTCGATGACCGGTCGGTGTGGCGTCGCGCTCGTCATGACTCGGCGTACCACATTGTCGCGCTAAGATGCGCGCGTGAATCCGATCTCGGGAAACCTGTTCACCATCCTGACGCTCATCGCCGCGCCGGCGGTCCTGACCAACGCCTCGTCGGTGCTGGCGCTCAACACCGCCAATCGCTTCGGCCGCGTCGTCGATCGATCGCGCCAGCTCACCCTGGAGCTCGAGGCCGGCGTGGCCGACCCGCAGATGCGGCAGGCGCGCATCCGCCAGCTCGGGCGCCTGCGCCGGCGCGCCGCCTTCCTCTTGCGCGCGCAGACCTGCTTCTACGCGGCGCTGGGCCTCTTCGTCGTCGCGGCGCTGGTGTCGGTGCTCGGCGCGGCGCTCGGCATCGAGCACACGTGGGGATATCGCGTGGCGGTGCTGGTCGGCTTCGGCGTCGGCCTCCTGGCCGCGCTCAGCCTCTTCTACGGCTGCATCCTCCTGGTGCGCGAGACGCGTCTGGCGCTCCGGTCGCTCGGCGAGGAAACGGCGCTGCTCGAGGCGCGCCTCAGCGCGGCCGGCAGCGGCTGATCGGCGCCGTCTGATCGGCGCCGTCTGATCGGCGCCGTCGCTCAGCGCAGCCGGGCGATGGCGCGCTGCGCGTCTTCGACCTCGCCCAGTCGTCGATCGGCGTGCCCCCAGCGCCCCAGAAAGTCCTCGAACGCCGCGCGCGCGCCGTTGCGATCGCCCATCCGCTCCAGCACCCGCCCGAGCTGATAGCGCGCCAATACGGCGAAGACCTCCGCCGAGGCGGTGCCGGCGTCGATCGACGTGTGACGCAGGGTGCGCACGCGATTGAACGCATCGCGCGCCAGCGCCAGCGCATTCTCCGACGCGGCGCACATACCGAAACGATAGAGGCTCTGCTGCTTCCACTCGTCTGGCAACAGGCCCTCGCGCAAGACATCGGCGCAGGTGGCGCAGCCGTTGGCCGACCCCGAGCGCAGCATCTCCACGCTCGCCTGCTTGCGCCCGAGCCCATCGGGCAGGGTCGCCAGCGTCGCGGCCCGATCCGGACACGAGCCCTTCTTGGTGTGCAAGAGCTGCCGATCGTAGTCGACCGTCGCGGCCTGCCACGCCATGCCCGAGCGGCGATAGAAGTCGATCAGCTCGGCGTCGTAGCGGTCGGCCTCGTCGGTGCGGCCCATCATCGCCGCCAGCCAGCGCACCGATTCGTAGGCCACGCGCAATCCCGATTGCCACGGAAACGCCTTGCCCTCGACGATGGCCGACTCGTACGCGTCGAGCGCGCTGCCGAACCGTCCTTCGAGCGTGGCGATGATCCCGAGCCGCACCCAACCGCGCGAGCGAATCGACCCCGAGCCGCGCAGCATCGACTCCGCCAGCCGCGACGCCTCGGCGTAGTCGCCGGCCGCGATGAGGACGTCGGCCAGCGTCGCCAGCCGGTGGGGAGCGTCGCCATGCACGAACACCTGGTCGCGCGCGTGCTTCACGGCCGCCTTCAGGTCCTTGCTCTCGAGATCGACGACGACCATGGCCGCGCGCGCGTCTTCGCTCTCGGGCGTGCGCCGCAGCCAGTCGGTCACCATTTGCTTGAGCTCTGTGCCACGACCGGCGCGCCGCAGCTCGTCGATCAGGTTGGCGCCGAACTGCAGATCGGGATGCTGCTCGAACAGCTTCTGGAACACCGCGAGCGCGTCCTGGGTGCGCCCGGCGGCGTGGAACACGCGGCGCGCGAGGATCCAGCCGAGATACATATCGTCGGGGTGCGAGCGGAACTCCGGGTCGAGCAGCGCCGACGCCTCGGCCAGCCGTCCCGCCGTCGCCGACTCCAGCGCCTGCAACATCAGCTTGCCGATGCGATCCTGATCCGAATGCGCCAGCGCCTTCTTGGCCTCGGCCAGCGTCTGCTGACCGCGCGCCGAGGCGAGGCCGCGTCCGTCGATGAGGCAGATCCAGGCGTGCGCCCACTGCGGATCGAGATCGACGATGCGCTGCCCGGCGCGATCGCTCGCTTCGGCGTCGATGAGGACGGCGCTGAAGTCCTCTTCGAGCGCGGCGCGATAACGCCAGTAGGCGGGGAACGAATGGGTGCCGAGCCGCTCCATCGCGGTCAGCTCGCTCTCGTCGGGCTCGATCAGCGGCTGATCGGCCGCGTAGCGCGTGGTGACCTCTTCGACGAGCTGGTCGGCCGCCGCCGCCAGCGACGGCGAGGTGATGGTGGCCAGCGGCGAGAGGCGGCCGTACATCGGGCCGCCGCGCGCTTCGACGGTCAAGCCGTCGCCGGCGCGGCGATAGGTGAGCTCGATGCCGATGTTGGCGCGCGCCACGTCGTCGACGATGCGCACGTGCGGCTCGCGCGCGCGCAGCCGGCGCGCCGCCATGCGCGTCAGCGACATGCCGATCCAGGCGTCGTCGGCGCCGCCGCCGTTGACCGCGTGAAACGCGATCCGTCGATCGCTGCGCGGCACGATGCCGGCGCGCCACCACCAGATCCCCGTCGCACCGGCCGCCAGGAGCAGCACTACCAGCGACGAGACCGCGATCGCGCGCAGGCGCGGGCTGCGCGGCACGGGCGCGGTTTGATCTCCTGTCGTCTGATCGGGCGCGAGCGCCGCCTTGAGCGCCTGCCCGTCGGCGAGCCGTTTGGCCGGGTCGGCCTCCAGGCACCTGCGAATGGCGCGGCTCAAGGCCGGCGGCAGGTCCGGTCGCAAGAGGGAGACGTCGGGCGGCTCGCGCTCGCTGCGCTCGACCGCCAGCTGCGTCGCGGTCTTGCCCTCGTGCGGACTGCGCCCCGCCGCCGCTTCGTAGATGACGAGCGCCCACGCGTAGAGATCCGCGGTCGGCCCGATCTCGCGCGCCAGGAGCTGCTCGGGCGGCATGTAGCGCGGGGTGCCGATGGCCTGCCCTTCGCGCGTGATCGCGTCCTCGACGGAGTCTTCGTGGTGGCGCGAGATGCCGAAGTCGACGATGACGGCGCGCCCGGTCGACTTGCGCAAGAGGATGTTGGCCGGCTTGAGATCGCGATGGATGACGCCGGCGCGATGGGCGGCCGCGAGCGCGCGCGCCAGGTCGGTCGCGAGCTGCACGACCTCCGTCGTCGTCAGCGGCGGCGTCTGGAGCAGCCGCGCCGAGAGCGTCATGCCGTCGACGTACTCCATCGACACGCACAGCCGCTCCTCCGCCTCGACGAGGTCGTAGGTGCGCACCACGCCCGGGTGGGTCACGCGATGGGCGAGCTGCACCTCGCGCTTGAGCCGCTTGACCGCGTCGGCGGACTGCCGCTTGGAAAACAGCTTGAGCGCGATGACCGACTCGGTGACGCGGTCGCGCGCGCGGAACACCTGCCCAAACGCGCCGCGGCCGATCTCGTCGAGCAGCTCGTAGCGCTGGCCGATGATGTCGCCGGGGTTGCCCTCGTCGGCGATGCGGCGGCGCCCTCCCTCGGCGACGGTGACGTGGCTGTCCCCTGTCGCCGCCTCGTTCGCGTCGACGTCGGAGCTCGTCACAGGATCCTGTGTCGACCCTCCGTTACGCCCTCGTTCCGACCCCCCCGCCACCGTATCGAAAATTTTACCACGCCCCGACGGAGCGGTTGGACCAGAACGGCAGGTCTGTAAGGTACAATCCTGAGACGAGCGTCGCGTCGCTGTGCGCGCTGCACCTACAAGGCGTCTGGGCTTTCGCTGTGGGCGGCTACCCGACGCCGTGCAGCGTCTCGAGATGCGCCGCGATCTTGTTGGCGAGATCTTCGGCAGCCGGCTTGAGCGCCGGCGCCAGCATGGCGTTGACCAGCGGCCCCGACGGTCCACCGGCATCCATGCGCAGCTTGAACGTGAGCTGCGACGCCGCGTCCGCGCGCGAGGTCTGCAAACGCCTCGGCCCCTTGCCGTGCATGGCGCGAAAGAGCCAGCGAAAGATGCCGTCGACGAAGCGCCGCCACAGCGACGGCCCGCGCGCGGGCGCCATCAGCTCCGACGGCTTGCCGATGGTGAGCGTGCCGCCGCCTTCGACCACTTCGTCGAGACCGACGAGCGTGAACGACACGCGCTCGGGGCCGTTCCATTCGGTGACATGCGCCTTGAGCCGCACGGTGCGGCTGAGGACGCCGACGTCGCCCTTGAGCGTCCAGACCGAGTCGGTGTCGCTCTCGATCTCGTGGCCCTGATAGCCGGTGAGAAACGGCGCCCAGTTGTTCATGTCGCGCACGAACTCCCAGACGCTCTCGGGCGCCAGGCGCATCGTCGTCGAGTATTCGACCTCGGGCATGCTGTCCTTCCGTCGCTGCTATTGCGCGCGCGCGGCCGCGCGGCCGGCGATGTAACCGAACGTCATCGCCGTGCCGATGGTGCTGCCGGCGCCGGGATATCCGGCGCCGGTGATGCCTGCCATGACGTTGCCGGCGGCGTAGAGCCCCGCGATCGGCGTGCCGCGCACGTGCAGCACCTGCGCGCGAGCGTCGACGCGCGTGCCGCCCTTGGTGCCGATGGCGCCGGGGTGTACCTCGAGCGCATAGAACGGCCCCTTCTCGATGGTGCCGAGGTTCGGATTGGGCCGGTGCTCGGGATCGCCGTAGAAGTGATCGTAGAGGCTGGCGCCGCGCTGGAAGTCGTTATCGACGCCGGCGAGCGCGAAGCCGTTGAAGCGGGCCACCGTCGCGTCGAGCCCGTCGGCATCGACGCCGATCTTGGCCGCCAGCTCGCGCAGCGTCGCCGCCTTCGGGATCCACTCCGGCACGGGCATCCCCGGGATCACGGTGAGCAGCGCGTAGCGCTCGACGAACTGGGCGTCGAGGATCAGCCACGCCGGCAGGTTGGGCCGGTCGTAGCTCACCGGATCGAACGTGAAGAACGGCTTCATCATGTCGTTGTAGTTGTGCGCCTCGTTGACGAAGCGGCGGCCGCGACGATTGACGAGGATCGAATGCGGCAGGGAGCGAATGGCGAAGTCGCCGCGATGGAGCTGCTGCCCGTCGTATTCCTCCTTGGGAATGTCGATCGACGGGCACCACCAGGCCTCGTTCATGTTGCCGAGGTCGGCGCCGAGCGCCATGGCCATCTTGAGCCCGTCGCCTTCGTTGGTCGGCGGCGAGTTGGGATGCGTGATGAGGCCGCCGAGGAAGCGCGCGACCAGCTCCTTGGACCACTCGAAGCCGCCCGACGCGAGGATGACGCCGCGACGCGCGCTCAAGACGAGCGGCTTGCCGTCCTTTTCGACGCGCAGGCCGACGACGCGGCCGTCCTCGACGAGCAGCTCCCTGGCCGAGGTGGAGAGCATGGGCTCGATGGCGCGATCGAGCAGCGCGCGCAGGAGGCCACCGACGAGCGCGCCGCCGTAGCAGACCAGCCCCTCGGAGAAGCGCTGGCCGAGGAGCTTGAAGGGGAGGGCGCGCGGCTTGGCGAAGACGCCCCACTCGGTCGCCTCGGTGACCGACATCGCGGTCATGCCGAACACCGGCGAGCGGCGCAGCTTCTCGCGCCACGGACCGAGGAGCTTGGTGTCGAAGAGCCCGGGATCGAGCGAGCGTCCGCCGGGCTTGGCGCCGTCGAACTCGGGGTGATAGTCGGGATATCTCGGGAGCGCCGCGAACTTCAGCGGCGTCACCTCCTCGATGAACTTCAGCATCTGCGGCGCTTCGTCGACGAAGGTCTCGATGAGGGCGTCGTCGCTGCGGCCGTCGGCGAGCCGCTTGATGTAGGTCAGCGCCTCGGCGCGCGAGTCGGCGATGCCGGCAGCGCGCATGTGATGGTTGGTCGGGATCCACAAGACGCCGCCCGAGACGGCGGTCGTGCCGCCGACACGGCTCGACTTCTCGATGACCACGACCTTGGCGCCGCCCTGGCTGGCGGCGAGCGCGGCGGTCAGGCCGGCCCCGCCGGAGCCGATGACGATGACGTCGGTCTCGAGGTGCGGCTTCGCTTTGGAGAACCACATGCGCTCGCTCCTATTTCCTCACGGCTGTCTGCTCACGGCGTGGCGCGCGGCCAGCCAGCCACCGACGAGGCCGCGCAGGTTCGACAGCCCGCTCTGGTAGCCGGCGCCGGTGTCGAGCGGCGCCGCCGCGTTGCCCGCTGCATAGAGCCCGCCGATGGCGCGCCCGCGCACGTGCAGCACCTGAGCGTGCTCGTTGGTCTTGAGGCCGGCGGCGTTGATTCCCGCGGAGACCACCCGCAGTTGAAGGCCATAGAAGGGCGGCTTGTCGAGCGGGCCGAGGTTGGGATTGCCGCCCTTCTTGAAATCGCCGGTCATCATCGACGCCCACGGATAGGTGCCGCGGCCGAAGTCCTGATCGACCCCGTCGCGGGCGAAGGCGTTGAAGCGCGCCACCGTGGCCTCGAGCGCCGCGCCGTCGACGCCGAGCTTGGCCGCCAGCTCGCGCAACGATCCGGCGCGCTGCACCAGCGACTCGGGCAGATCTTGCGAGGGCAAGAATCGGCCTAACGGATACTTTTCACGAAAATTGGAATCGAATATCAAATAGGGCGGAAAATTGGGTTGGCGCTGCTTGACCCCGTCCCAGGCGCGCACCTTCGGCAGGTAGTCGCGATAGAACGACTCGTCGGCGAAGCGCTCGCCGGCGGCGTTGACCCAGATGGCGTGCGGAAAGCCGCCGTCCCACGAGCCGCGCCACAGCGGCTTGCCCTCGTGCTCCTCGCCGGGGATGTGGTAGCCGAAGAAGAGGCCGAGGTTGTTCGCCGGCACGGCGGCGACGGCGGCGCCGACCTCGGCGCCCATGGTGAACCCGTCGCCCTCGACGCTGGGCTGGCACATCGAGTTCCACTCGGGGAGCTGCTCGTAATACTTCGGCAACGAGGCGTGCCAGTCGTAGCCGCCGGTCGCGAGGAGGACGCCCTTCTTGGCGCGCACGACCAGATCCTTGCCGCCCTGGGTGGCGCGCACGCCGATGACCGCGCCGTCGTCGACGATGAGCTCGCGTACCGCGCAGTCGAGCTGCACCGGGATCTTGCGATCGATCAGCGCCGCCTTGACGAAGTAGGCCATCATGCCCGGCCCGAAGCCGCGCAGATCGTCGGTGATGCGCTGCCCGAGGACCGCGAAGTCCCAGCCCATGATGCCGGTGAAGCCGCCCCAAGCGAACAGCTCGTCGTGCGTCACGCCGATGGGCACGTGCGGCGAGAGGAATACTTTCCGCTTCCACTCGCCGAGCGTGTCGCCGCGGATCAGCTCGACCTCGAGGTATCGCCCCTTGGCGGCCGAGCCCGGCGCCGTCGGATAATAGTAGTCGGGGAAGTCCTTGATCAGCTTCCAGCGCACGCCGGCGCGCTCGCCGAACCAGCGCACCGCCTCGACGCCCGCGTCGACGAGGTTGTCCTGCAGCGCGCGATCTTCGTAGCCGGCGCCGAGGAAGCGTAGATACTCGAGCCCTTTTTCGCGCGAGTCCTCGATGCCGGCGGCGGCTTGCAGGTGATTGCCCGGCAGGAAGACTTCGCCGCCCGAGTAGGCGCAGATGCCGCCGAGCTTGCGCGCCTTCTCGAGGACGAGCACCTTGGCGCCGCCGTCATGCGCGACGATGGCCGCGCCGAGCCCGCCCAGGCCCGACCCGACCGCCACGAAGTCCGTCTCGAGATCCCACTTGCGCCGGTTGAACATGACGCCGCTCCGCTAGGAAAGGAGGAACCCACCGTCGACGAGCACCATCGCGCCGGTGACGTAGTCCGACATCGGCGTCGCCAGGAACAGGATCGCGCGCGCCACGTCGTCGGGCTCGCCCATGCGCTTGAGCGCGATGCGCTGGAAGAAGCCGCGCGAGCGCGCCATCAGCTTCTTGGGATCGCTCAGGAGCGGCTCGATCGACATGCGCGCGCCCGGGGTCTGGATGCCGCCGGGGGCGACCGCGTTGACGCGGATGCGCAGCTCCTTGAGCTCCCACGCGAGCGACTTGGTCATCATGAGGACCGCGCCCTTGGAGGTCTCGTAGTGGGCGAGATCTCCCTCGGGGCGCATGCCAGCGATCGAGGCCAGGTTGACGACGCTGCCGCCGCCGGCGCGCGCCATGTGCGGGGCCGCCGCGCGCGTGCAGCGCATCGCGCCCATGACGTTGACCTCGTAGGTCTTCTGCCACAGCGCGTCGTCGCTCTCGAAGAAGGGGCGGAACGGAAAGATGCCGGCGTTGTTGACGAGCACGTCGAAGCGGCCGTGCTTCTCGGCGACGCGATTGATGGTCGCGGTGACGCCGGACGCGTCGGTGACGTCGAGCCCGACGCCTTCGGCGCTGACCCCGCGATCGCGGATGGCGGCGGCGGTGGCCACGGCGCCTTCTTGATTGGAGTCGCCGATGACCACGTGCGCGCCCGCCTCGGCGAGCCGGAACGCGGCGGCTTGACCGATGCCGCGCGCGCCGCCGGTCACGAACGCGACCTTGCCCTTCAACCCATAGAGCTCGGCCAGCGGTGTGGCCGGCAGCGTGATCGGCTCCTCGTTTGGCGTCGTCATGTCAGCGTCCTTTGAATTCGGGTTTGCGCTTTTCGACGAAGGCGCGCGGCCCTTCCTTGGCGTCTTCGGTGGCGAGGATGGGCCAGCCGATCTCGAGCTCCTTCTTGAGCGCCGCTTCCTCGGTGAGCCCTTCGGTCTCGATGACCGATCGCTTGATCGCCTGCACCGCCAGCGGGCCATTGGCGGCGATCTGATCGGCGATGACCCGCGCCTCGGCGAGCGCCTTGCCGTCGTCGACGACGCGGCCGATGAGCCCGATGCGCAGCGCCTCGTCGGCGGAGATGTGGCGGCCGGTGAGCAGCAGATCCATCGCCACCGTGTACGGGATCTGCCGTCGCAGCCGCACCGTCGAGCCACCGAGCGGAAAGAGCGCCCAGCGCGCCTCGGCGACGCCGAGCTTGGCGCTGCGGCCGGCCACACGGATGTCGGTCGCCTGCAGCACCTCGGTTCCGCCCGCCACCGCGGTGCCCTCCACCGCGGCGATGAGCGGCTTCTTGAGCCGGTAGTTGCGCAGGAGCGACTTCCAGTGCAGCTCGGGCTCTTTCTTGAAGCGGTCGCGCCACGGATCCGGCTCGCTCTGGTTCCAGCCGCCCGACATCAGCTTGAGATCGGCGCCCGACGAGAAGTGGCCGCCGGCGCCGGTCAAGATGGCGACGCGGACGTCGGGATCGCCGTCGATCAGATCCCACGCCTCCGCCATGCGCACCATCATCTCGGGCGAAAAGGCGTTGCGCGCCTCCGGCCGGTTGAAGGTGACGGTGACGACATGCCCCTCTTTCTCGACGAGCAGATGGTCCGCCATGGCTTCGAATAGAACACGTTCCAGTTTCGCCGGTCAACGAAATTAGAACATGTTCCATTGTCGCGCGGGTGTCGCGCGGGTGTCGCGCGGGAATCAGGCTCTCGTCAGCAGCTTGTGGGCGTTGCCGTAGAGGAATTTGTCGAGGACGCCTTCGCGCAGGTCGAGCGCCTGCGCCTCCTTGATGCAGCGCTCCATCGAGAGCACCGGGTGGTCGGAGGCGAAGAGGATCTTGTCCTGCCCGCGCGTGTTCATGTAGTGGATGAGCTCGGGCGGGAAGTAGCGCGGCGCGTAGGCCGAGGTCATCAGATAGAGGTTGCGATATTTGATCATGAGGCGGATGGCGAGCTGCCACCAGGGATCGGCGCCGTGCGCCATGATCAGCTTGAGCTCGGGGAAGAAGAGGCAGACCTCGTCGAGGTACATCGGGTCCTGGCACTTGCCCGGCGCCGGCGGACCGGGGATGCCGGTGTTGACCGAGATGGGCAGGTCGAGCTCCACGCACTTGGCGTAGATCGGGTAGTAGACGCGGTCGTCGGGCGGCAGGTTGATCATGAACGGCACCACGCGCGCCAGCACCACCGGCTCGTTCCTGGCCACCTTCTCGAGCGCGCGCACCGCGTGCATGCCGCGCCGCGGGTCGACGTAGGCGGCCATGACGAAGCGATCGGGGCGGGCGCGCACGAACGAGAGCACGTGCTCCGACGGATCCTCGGCGCGCAGCGACAGCACCGACTTCTCGACGCCGCAGCGGTCCATCGTGTCGAGCATCTGCCCGAGCGAGATGTCCTGGAAGATCTCGTCGGCGCGCTTGAAGTAATCCTCGGCCACGCGCACGAGGTAGTCGGGCCGTTCCATCGAGCCCATGTTGACGTTGACGAAGGTGTCGATTGCGCGGATCGCAGCCATGAGGCGCCTCCTCTGGAACGCGTTTCAATCGCTTGACGTCAAAACTAGAACGTGTTTCATTTCCCGTATAACAGAAACGGGGGCGCCGTGTCTCTCTCTACCTTCTCCGGGTACCCGCGCGGCTGGTTCGTCGTCGCCTTCTCCGACGAGATCCCCGTCGCGCAGGCCACACCGATGCGCTACTTCGGCCAGGATCTGGTCGCCTTTCGCGGCGAGGACGGACAGGTCCGCGTCCTCGAGGCCTACTGCGCGCACATGGGCGCCAGCCTCGCGCACGGCGGCAAGATCGAGGGCTGCACCATCCGCTGCCCCTTCCACGGCTGGCGCTACGACGGCTCGGGCGCCTGCGTCGAGATCCCCTACGCCAAGAAGATCCCGCCCAAGGCGCACCAGCGCTCCTGGCCGGTGCAGGAGCGCAACGGCGTGGTCATGATCCACCACGACCCCGCCGGCAACGCGCCCGACTTCGAGATCCCGGTGCTGGCCGAGTACGGCACTGCCGAGTGGCTGCCGTGGGCCTGCAGCCGCTATCAGATCAAGACCCATCCGCGCGAGATCGTCGACAACCTGGCCGACCGCGCGCACTTCGCGTTCGTGCACAACACCGCCATCGACGAGTTCAGCTTCGAGGTCGATGGCCACACCGCGACGCAGCACACGCGAGGGCGCGCCTTCCTCGCCTCGGGCGGCGTCGACAACTTCTCGTCGTCGACCACCTATCACGGCCCCGGCTATCTATTGATGCGCATGGCGGGCGCGCTGCAGAATTACATGCTCCTCGCGCATACGCCCATCGACGAGAACAACCTCGATTTGCGCATGGCGGTGACCATCAAGGTCGTCGGCGGCAATCGCGAGAAGACCGAGGGCTATACGCGGCTCTACCTCGACAACCTGAAGAAGGGGTTCGAGGACGACATCAAGATCTGGGAGAACAAGATCTACCGCGAGCCGGCGCTGCTCTGCGACGGCGACGGGCCCATCGGCCGGCTGCGCAAGTGGTACCGCCAGTTCTATGTAGAACATGTTCCAGTTTCGGCTTTACCGGTCGACTGAAACATGTTCTAGTCGCGATCGAGGAGGGTGGCATGGAAGAGGTCCTGGCGCGGGCGAGAGCGTTGGTGCCGACCCTGCGGGAGCGCGCCGCCGAGGCCGATCGGTTGCGCCGCCTGCCCGACGAGACGGTGGCGGACTTGAAGCGAGCGGGGCTGTTCCGCCTCCTCCAGCCGTCGCGCTGGGGCGGTGCCGAGGTCGATCCCGGCGTCTTCTTCGAGGCTCAGATCGCCGTCGCCAGCGCCTGCGCCTCGACGGCGTGGGTCCTCGGCGTCGTCGGCGTGCACAACTGGCAGCTGGCGCTGTTTCCGCTCGAGGCGCAGCGCGAGGTCTGGGGCGACGATCCCGACACCCTGATCTCCTCGTCGTACGCACCGACGGGCAAGGTCGAGCGCGTCGACGGCGGCTACCAGATCCGCGGCCGCTGGTCGTTCTCGTCCGGCTGCGACCACTGCCAGTGGGTCTTCCTCGGCGGGCTGGTCCCGCCCGAGAAGGAGGGCGCGCCGCCGGAGATGCGCACCTTCCTCGTGCCGCGCGCCGACTACGTCATCGACGACAACTGGCACGTCGCCGGGCTCAAGGCGACCGGCTCCAAGGACATCGTCGTCGCCGGCGCCTTCGTTCCCGAGCACCGCACCCACAAGCTCGTCGATGGCTACCGCCGCTCCAGCCCCGGCAACGAGGTCAATCCGGCGCCGCTCTATCGGCTGCCGTTCGGACAGATCTTCGTGCGCTCGGTGTCGACCTCGGTGATCGGCGCGGCGCTCAACGCGCTCGAGATCTTCACCCAGGTCGCGGCCAAGCGCGTCGCGGCCGGCGATGGGCAGAAGGTGGCCGAGGATCCGGCGACCCAGCTCGTGGCGGCACACGCCTCGTCGCTGATCGAAGAGGCGCGCGTGGTCCTGCACCACAACTTCGACGAGATGATGGCGCGCGTGCGCGCCGGTCAGGACCTCGCGCTCGAGCGGCGCTTGCGCTTTCGCTTCGACTCGTCGCAGGCGGTGGTCAAGTGCCTGGCCGCGATCGACGCGCTCTTCACCGCCTCGGGCGGGCGCGCCATCTTCCTCGACAGCCCGCTGCAGCGGCCGTTCCAGGACGCGCACGCGGCGCGGGCGCACTACGCCAACAATCCCGACAAGCCGGCGCGCAACTGGGGCGGCGTGCAGGTCGGCCTGAAGAACGTCGACTACTTCGTCTGAGGCGAACATGGCGCAGCTCCCGTCCGTCGATCAGCTCGGGTACCTGGGATTCGAAGTCAGCGACGTCGCGGCGTGGGAGCGGTTCGCCGTCGAGGTGCTGGGCCTCGCCGTCGCGGCGCGCTTCGACGACGGCGCGGTCTCGTTCCGCCTCGACGGCCACCGCCAGCGCATCCTCGTCGAGCCGGGCAGCGCCGATGACCTGAGCTACGTCGGCTGGCAGGTCGACGACGACGCCGTGCTGCGCTCGCTCGTCGCTAACCTGCGCGCCGCCGGCGTCGAGGTCACGGACGGTACGCCGGCCGATGCGCTGCGACGCCGCGTACAGCGGCTCGTCCGCTTTGTCGATCCCAGCGGCATCCCCACCGAGCTCTTCTACGGCCCCGAGCGCGTCGCCGAGCCGTTTCGCTCGCCCCTGGTGCACAATGGCTTCGTCGCCGACGAGCGCGGCCTCGGCCACGTGGTCCTCGCGGTCGACGATCTCAAGGCGAGCCAGCGCTTCTACTGCGAGCTCCTCGGCTTCCGCCTGAGCGACCGGGTCGTCGCCGAGATCCACGGCTACCACGCCGACATCGCCTTTCTGCACGCCAATCCGCGCCACCACTCGCTGGCCCTCGGCGGCAAGGACAAAAAGCGCATCCACCACTTCATGCTCGAGGCGCGCGTCATGGACGAGGTCGGCCTGGCCATGGACCGCGCGCTGAAGGGCGGCCTGCGCCTCATGCACACGCTCGGGCGCCATCCCAACGACCGGATGTTCTCGTTCTACGCGCGCACGCCGTCGGGGTTCAACTTCGAGTTCGGCTGGGGCGGGCGCGACGTCGACGACGCCAGCTGGCAGCCGACCGTCCACCACGCCATCAGCGAATGGGGCCACCACCCCCCGTCGGTGCTGGCGGCGAGGAAGCCATGAGCGGCGTGAAGCGGGCGGTGCCGGAAGGAAGCTACGTCGACATCGGCGATGGCCTGAAGATCCACTATCACGCGGAGGGTGCCGGCTTTCCCGTCGTCTTTCTGCACGGCAGCGGACCGGGCGCGAGCGGCTGGAGCAACTTCCGGCGCAACTACCCGGCGTTCGCGGCGGCGGGATTTCGCGCCATCGTTCCCGACACGCTCGGCTTCGGCTGGTCCTCGAAGCCCGAGGGCATCGACTACACGCTCGACTTCCTCGTCGCTGCGCTGCGCCGCTTCCTCGATGCGCTCGGCGTCGAGCGCTGCGCCGTCATTGGCAACTCGCACGGCGGCGCGCTCGCCATCCAGCTGGCGCTCGTCGATCCGGCGCGCGTGACGCGGCTCGTGCTCATGGCGCCGGGCGGCCTCGAGGAGCGCGAGGTCTACATGAAGATGGCCGGCATTCGCGCGATGATGAAGGTGTTCCTCGCCGAAGGGCCGCTCACGCGCGAAGGCATGCGCAAGGTGTTCGAGCTGCAGCTGCACGACAAGTCGCTCATCACCGACGAGGTCCTCGACGAGCGGCTCGAGGTCGCGGCCACGCAGCCGAAGCGGGTGCTGACGTCGCTGCAGGTGCCGCATCTGACGCCGTCGCTGTCGAAGATCGCCTGCCCGGTGCTGGCGCTGTGGGGCATGAACGATCAGTTCTGCCCTCCGTCGGGCGCCTTGGCGATCGCGCGCGAGTGCCAGGACGCGCGCGTGACGCTCCTGACCCACTGCGGCCACTGGGTGATGGTCGAGCGGGCCGCGCTCTTCAATCGTGACTGCATCCACTTTCTGCAGGAAGCTGGATGACGCCGGCGCGCATCGCGCAGCTCGGCGACGAGCTGCACCTGGCCTTGCGCACGCGCGTGCCGGTCGAGCCGCTGACCGCGCGCGAGCCGGCGCTGACCATCGACGACGCCTACGCCATCTCGCGCCACCTCCTCGACCGCCGGCTGGCCGACGGCGAGCGCGTCGTCGGCAAGAAGATCGGCGTCACCTCCAAGGTGGTGCAGCGCGCGCTCGACGTGCATCAGCCCGACTTCGGCTGGCTCACCGACCGCATGCGCCACTACAGCGGCGACGAGCTGCCCATTGGCGAGCAGCTGATCCAGCCGCGCGCCGAAGGCGAAATCGCGTTCGTGCTCAAACGCGCGCTGTGCGGCCCCGGGATTACGCCGGCCGACGTGGTCGCCGCCACCGAGTGCGTGATGGCCTGCTTCGAGGTCGTCGACTCGCGCATCCGCGACTGGAAGATCCGCATCCAGGACACCATCGCCGACAACGCCTCGTCCGGGCTGTTCGCCCTCAGCCGCGAGGCGTTCGACCCGCGGCGGGTCGACTTCGTCACCTGCGGCATGGTGGTCGAGAAGAACGGCGAGGTCATCTCGACGGGCGCCGGCGCGGCGGCGCTCGGCTCGCCGCTCGCCTGCGTCGCGTGGCTGGCCAATACGCTGGGTGCGTACGGCGTGCCGCTCGAGGCCGGCGAGGTGATCTTGTCGGGCTCGCTGGTGCCGCTCGAGCCGGTGCGACCCGGCGATCACATGCGGGTTCGCATCGGCGGGATGGGCGCGGCGGAGGTGAGGTTCACATGACGGACGAGCGCGTCAGGGCCGCGATCATCGGCTCGGGGAACATCGGCACCGACCTGCTCTACAAGGCGCGCCGCTCGACGCGGATCGAGCCGGTCTGGCTGGTCGGCATCGACGCCGCCAGCGACGGGCTGCGCCGCGCCGCGGAGCTCGGGGTCAAGACCACCGCCGACGGCGTCGATGGGATCCTGGCGCACCTCGAGGCCGACGGCGTGCGCATCGCCTTCGACGCCACCTCGGCGCACGCGCACCACGAGAACGCGAAGAAGCTGCAGGCGCGTGGCGTCGTGATGATCGACCTGACCCCCGCGGCCATCGGACCCTACTGCGTGCCGCCGGTGAACCTCGCCGAGCAGCTCGGCACGCGCGAGCGCAACGTCAACATGGTGAGCTGCGGCGGGCAGGCGACCATCCCGATGGTGGCGGCCGTGAGCCGCGTCCAGCCCGTCGAGTACGCCGAGATCGTCTGCACCGTGGCCTCGAAGTCGATCGGCCCCGGCACGCGCCAGAACATCGACGAGTTCACGCGCACGACCGCGCGCGCCATCGAGCGCGTCGGCGGGGCGCGCCGCGGCAAGGCCATCATCGTCATCAATCCGGCCGAGCCGCCCATCATCATGCGCGACACGATCCACTGCCTCGTCTCCGAGGAGCCGGATCGCGACGCCGTGATCGCGTCGGTGCGCGACATGGTGAAGAGCGTGCAGGAGTACGTTCCCGGCTATCAGCTCAAGAACGGGCCGCTGTTCGACGGGCGGCGCGTGACCGTGTTTCTCGAGGTGGCGGGCCGCGGCGACTATCTGCCGCGCTACGCCGGCAACCTCGACATCATGACCTCCGCGGCGCTGCGCACGGCCGAGATGTTCGCCGAAGCGATGGTGCGCCGATGAACCTGCGCGGCAAGGCGGTGACGCTGCACGACATGAGCCTGCGCGACGGGATGCATCCCAAGCGCCATCAGATCTCGGTGGCGCAGATGATCTCGGTGGCCGAGGGGCTCGACGCCGCGGGCGTGCCGCTCATCGAGGTCACGCACGGCGACGGACTCGGCGGCGCGTCGATCAACTACGGCTTTCCGGCGCACAGCGACGAGGAGTACCTGCGCGCGGTGGTGCCGCGCATGAAGCGCGCGCGCGTCTCGGCGCTGCTCCTGCCCGGCATCGGCACCGCCGACGATCTGCGATTGGCGGTCGATTGCGGTGTCGGCACGATGCGCGTGGCGACGCACTGCACCGAGGCGGACGTGGCGCAGCAGCATATCGCGCTGGCGCGCAAGCTCGGGGTCGACACGGTCGGCTTCCTCATGATGGCGCACATGGTAGAGGCGGCAGAGCTGGTGGTGCAGGCGCGCCTCCTCGAGAGCTACGGATCGCACTGCGTCTACATCACCGACTCGGCGGGCTACATGCTGCCCGACGACGTCAGCGCCCGGATCGCGCGGCTGCGCGCCGAGCTGCGGCCCGAGACCGAGGTCGGCTTTCACGGCCATCACAACCTCGGCATGGGCATCGCCAACTCGCTGGCGGCAGTGGAGGCGGGGGCCAGCCGTATCGACGGCTCCGCGGCAGGGCTCGGTGCCGGCGCCGGCAACACGCCGCTCGAAGTGCTGGCGGCGGTGCTCGATCGCATGGGCGCGCTGCACGGCGTCGATCTGTACAAGCTCATGGACACGGCCGAGGAGCGGGTGGTGCCGATGATGGACCGGCCGGTGCGAATCGACCGTGATGCGCTCATCCTCGGCTACGCCGGGGTCTACTCGTCGTTCCTCTTGTTCGCGCAGCGCGCCGGCGAGCGCTACGGCGTGTCGCCGCGCGACCTCCTCGTCGAGCTGGGACGGCGCCGCACCGTCGGTGGGCAGGAGGACATGATCGAAGATCTGGCGCTCGAGATGGCGCGCGCGCAGGAGCGTGAGCCGCGCGGAAAAGCGCCGTGAGCGACTTCCGCGGCGAGGTGCGCGCCTGGCTCGAGGCCAACTGTCCGGCCTCGATGCGCTCGCCGTGCCGCGGCGAGGCGGAGTGGGTCTGGGGCGGCCGTCGCGCCCGCTTCTTCAGCGACGACGCGCGGCTGTGGCTCGAGCGCATGGCCGCGCGTGGCTGGACCGCGCCGACCTGGCCGCGTCAGTACGGCGGCGGCGGGCTCGCGCCCGACGAGGCGACGATCCTCGACGAGGAGCTGCGCCGCATCGACGCGCGCGCGCCGCTCAAGAGCTTCGGCCTGTGGATGCTCGGCCCCGTGCTGCTCGAGTTCGGCAGCGAAGAGCAGCGCGCCGAGCATCTGCCGAAGATCGTGCGCGGGGAGATCCGCTGGTGCCAGGGCTACAGCGAGACCGGCGCCGGCTCCGATCTGGCGGCGCTCGAGACGCGCGCCGTGCGCGACCCCTCGGACGACCGCACCTGGATCGTCGACGGTCACAAGATCTGGACCTCGCACGCCGACAAGGCGGACTGGATGTTCTGCCTGGTACGCACCGACGCGTCGGCGACCAAGCACGAGGGCATCAGCTTCCTGCTCTTCGACATGCAGTCGCCCGGCGTGAGCGTCGTGCCGATCCGGCTCATCAGCGGCGCCTCGCCGTTCTGTCAGACCTTCTTCGACGGCGTGCGCGTGCCGGCGGCGAACCTGGTCGGCCGGCCGGGCCAGGGCTGGACCATCGCCAAGGCGCTCCTCAAGCACGAGCGTGCGCTCATCGCGCAGGCGCGCGACACGGCGACCGCCGAGGAGGAGCCGCTCGAGGCGATGGCGCGGCGCTACGACGTGCTCGGCGATCCGCTCCTGCGTGACCGCGTGACCCAGGCCAACCTCGACTCGTTGTGCTTCACGCTGACCTTGCGTCGCTCGGCCGAGACGGCGCAGTCGCGCGGGCAGCCGGGGCCGGAGAGCTCGATGCAAAAGCTCTACGGCACCGAGCTCAACAAGCGGCGCAAGGAGCTGCGCGTCGCCATCGCGGGGTATCGCGGCATCGGCTGGGAAGAGCCGGGCTTTGCGCCCGAGGAGCTGCAGCTGGTGCGCGACTGGCTGCGGTCGCGCGCCAACTCGATCGAGGGCGGCACGTCGGAGATCCAGCTCAACATCATCGCGCGCCGGGTGCTCGGCCTCGGCGACGGGCGGTCGTAGCGTGGCCTTCGTTCTCGACGACGTCGAAGAGGCGATGCGCGATACGGCGCGCAAGTGGACGCGCGAGCATGCGCCGGTCATGCAGCTGCGGGCGCTGCGCGACGCGCGGGATACGGTCGGCTTCTCGCGCGCGGGCTGGCGCGAGCTCGCGCGGCTGGGTCTGGCCGGCGTGACGGTGCCCGAGCGCTGGGGTGGCGCGGGCCTCGGCTTCGCGGCGCTCGGGGTCGTGGTCGAGGAGCTCGGCCGCACGCTGGCGACGCTGCCGTGGCTCTCGTCGCTGATGGGGACCGAGGCGCTGCTCGGCGGCGCGAGCGAGGCGCAGCGTCAAGCGCACCTCGCCGCCGTGTGCGCCGGCGTGCGGCTGATGACCCTGGCGCACGACGAAGGCCACCGCCACTCCCGCGCGCTGCCGTCGACGACCGCGACCCGCTCCGCCGGCGGCTTCGTGCTGCGCGGGACCAAGGTCATGGTGCTCGACGGCCATGTGGCCGATGCCTTCGTCGTCAGCGCCCGCGACGGCGAAGTGACCGCGCTGTTCGTCGTCGCGGCGGGCGCGCGCGGCCTCGGCATCGAGCGCAGCCAGGTCGTCGACAGCCGCAACGCCGCGCGGCTGACGCTCGACGGTGTGACGGTGCGCGAGGCCGATCGCCTCGGCGGCGCGGAGCTGCTCGACCGCGTCCTCGATCGCGCCACCATCGCGCTGAGCGCCGAGATGCTCGGCAGCACGGTCGAGCTGTTCGAGCGCACGCTCCTGCACCTGCGCACGCGGCGGCAGTTCGGCGTGCCCATCGGCTCGTTCCAGGCGCTCCAGCATCGCGCGGCGCAGCTCTTCTGCGAGATCGAGCTCCTGCGCTCGGTCGTGCGCGAGGCGCTCGTCGCCGTCGACGAAGGACGCTCCGACGTGCCGCGCCTCGCCTGCGCCGCCAAGGCGCGCGCGTCGGACACCTTCGCGCTGTGCGCGGCCGAGGCGGTGCAGATGCACGGCGGCATCGGCGTCACCGACGAGCTGGACGTCGGCCTCTTCTTCAAGCGCGCACGCGTCACTGCCATGCTCTTCGGCGACGCCCCCTACCAGCGCGATCGCTTCGCCCGCCTGGAGGGCTACTGATGCGCTTTGCCCTCACGGAAGAGCAGGACGCGCTCAAGCGCCAGGCCCGCCGCTTTCTCGAGCAACGCTCCTCGTCCGCCGACGTGCGCCGCGTCATGGTGACCGACGCCGGCTTCGCCGCCGAGGCGTGGGCCGAGATGGTGCAGCTCGGCTGGACCGCGCTGCTCGTCCCCGAGCGCCACGGCGGCGTCGGCCTCGGTCCCGTCGAGCTGGCGGCCGTGATGGAGGAGGCGGGCGCGTCGCTCGCCTGCGCACCGCTCTTGTCGACCGTCGGGCTGGCCACCAATGTGCTCTTGCGCGCCGACGAGAGCCACCAGGCGGCGCTCCTGCCCGAGATCGCCGCCGGCCGCCTGCGCGCCGCCGTCGCGCTCGCCGGAGAGGTCGACGCCCGCCCCGACGCTGACGAGGTGGTGCTGCACGGCCACAAGAGCTTCGTCGTCGACGGCCACAGCGCGGACCTTCTCCTCGTCGTCGCCGGCGACGGCGTCTACGTGGTGCGCGCCAACGCGGAGGGCCTGTCGCGACGCGCGCGCGCCACGCTCGATCCGACGCGCAAGCTGGCCGAGCTGACCTTCGACAGCGTCCGCGTGCCCGCCTCCGCGCGCCTCTGCCACGGCGCCGCCGTCGACGGTGCGCTCGATCGCGCCAAGGTGGCGCTCGCCGCCGAGCAGCTCGGTGGCGCCGAGCGCTGCCTGGCGCTCTCGGTCGAGTACGCCAAGACGCGCGTGCAGTTCGGCCGGCCGATCGGCTCGTTCCAGGCGATCAAGCACCACTGCGCCGATCTGCTGGTGCTCGTCGAGTCGGCGCGCTCGGCCGTCTGGTGGGCCGCGTTCCTCGCCGCCACCGACGACCCGGAGCTGCCGCTCGCCGCGTCGCTGGCGCGCAGCTATGCCTCGGAAGCCTATCTGCAGGCCGCCGGGCAGACGATCCAGATCCACGGCGGCATGGGCTTCACCTGGGATCACGACGCGCACCTGCATCTGCGACGCGCGCGCGGCTCGGCGACGCTCCTCGGCGATCCGTCCGCCGAGCGCGAGCGGCTGGCGCACAAGCTCGGTCTGTCGTCATGAGCGTCGAGACCCTGCCGGCGCTGGTGCGCCAGGCGGCGGCGGTGCACGCCGGCCGCCCCGCCGTCGTCGACGGCGAGCAGCGGCTCGACTTCGCGGCGCTGGCCGAGGCGGTCATGCAGGCCGCGCGCGCGTTTCTCGCCCTCGGCATCGCTCGCGGCGATCGCGTCGCCATCTGGGCCCCCAACGGCTGGGCCTGGCAGGTCGCCGCGCTCGGCGCGCAGTCGGTCGGCGCCGTGCTGGTGCCGCTCAACACCCGCTGGAAGGGGCGCGAGGCCGCCGAGGTGCTCGCGCGCAGCCGCGCCCGCGCGCTGGTCACCGTCGTCGACTTCCTCGGCGTCGATTACGTCGCCCGACTGCGCGACTGCCTCGCGCGCGGCGCCGTCGACGGCGACCTGGCGCTCCCCGACCTCCGCCACATCATCGCCGCCGACGGCAGCGGCGCCGGCGCGCTCGATTGGCGCAGCTTCCTCGACAACGGCCGCGCCGTCTCCGTCGCCGACGCCGAGACGCGCGCGCGCGGCGTCATGCCCGACGACATCTCCGATCTCATCTTCACCGCCGGCACCACCGGCCAGTCCAAGGGCGTCGCCTGTACGCACGGCCAGACCCTGCGCGTCTTCCGCACCTGGGCCGAGATCGTCGGCCTGCGCCCGCGCGACCGCTACCTCGTCGTCAATCCGTACTTCCACACCTTCGGCTACAAAGCCGGCTGGCTGGCCTGCCTGCTCACCGGCGCGACCTGCCTGCCGCACGCCGTGTTCGACGTCGCCACGGTGCTCGAGCGGGTCGCGCGCGAGCGCATCACCGTGCTGCCCGGCCCGCCGACGCTGTATCAGTCCATCCTCGATCACCCCGAGCGCGGCCGCTTCGATCTGTCGAGCCTGCGCCTCGCGGTCACCGGCGCCGCCACCATTCCCGTCGAGCTGATCCGCCGCATGCGCGCCGAGCTCAGCTTCGAGACCATCTTGACCGCGTACGGCCTCACCGAATCGTGCGGCGTGGTCACCATGTGCCGCCCCGGCGACGACCTCGAGACCATCGCGCGCACCTCGGGACGGCCGATCCCCGGCGTCGAGGTTCGCATCGTCGACGGCGAGGTGCGCGTGCGCGGATACAACGTCATGCGCGGCTACTGGAACGACCCCGTCGCGACTGCCGCCGCGCTCGACGCCGACGGCTGGCTGCGCACCGGCGACATCGGCGCCCTCGACGAGCGCGGCAACCTGCGCATCACCGACCGCTGTAAGGACATGCTGATCGTGGGCGGCTTCAACGTCTCTCCGGCCGAGGTCGAGGGCATGCTGGTGCGCCACGCCGGGGTGGCGCAGGCCGCGGTCGTCGGGGTTCCCGACCTACGGCTCGGAGAGGTGCCTTACGCCTTCGTGGTCCTCAGGCCCGAAGCGCAGGTCGGCTCCTCGGCTCTCGTCGCCTGGGCGCGCGACGAGATGGCCAACTACAAGGCGCCGCGCCACGTCGAGATCGTCGACGCGCTGCCGATGAACGCCGCCGGCAAGGTGCTCAAGCTCGAGCTGCGCAAGCGCGCCGCGGCTCAGCTGCCGTAGACCTTCTCCGCCGTGGCCGCGTCGGCGAGGAGCTGCTCGACGACGTCGCTCAGCTCGGCCGCGTTCCAGCGCGCGCCGCGATCGACAAGAGGCCCGGTGCGCCAGCCTTCCGCGACGGAGATGGTGCCGCCGGCGACCTCGAAGACGCGGCCGGTGACCTTCAGCGCTTCGCCGCTGGCGAGCCACGCCACCAGCGGCGACACGTTGGCCGGATCCATGGCGTCGAAGCCGCTCTCCGGCCGCTTCATCATCTCGGCGAACGTCGTCTCGGTCATGCGCGTGCGCGCCGCCGGGGCGATGGCGTTGACGGTGATGCCGTAGCGCCCGAGCTCCGCCGCCGCCACCAGCGTGAGCGCCGCGATGCCCGCCTTGGCCGCCGAGTAGGCCGCCTGTCCGATGGAGCCGCGCAGCCCCGCCCCGGAGGTGGTGTTGATGACTCGCGCGTCGACCGGCTCGCCGGCCTTGGCGCGGGCGCGCCAGTGGTCGACGGCGTGCCGCGTCGGCGCGAAGTGTCCCTTCAGATGCACGCGCACCACCGCGTCCCACTCCTCTTCGCCCGCCGACACGAGCATGCGATCGCGCACGAAGCCGGCGTTGTTGACGAGCACATCGAGCCGGCCCCACGTCGCGAGCGCGGCAGCGACGAGCCGCGCGGCTCCCTGCCAATCGGCGACGTCGTCCGCGTTGGCCACCGCTTCGCCGCCGGCGGCCGCGATCGCCGCCACCACTTCGTGCGCGACGGGATCGAGATCGTTGACCACGACGCGGGCGCCCTGTCGCGCCAACTCCTCGGCGTGGGCACGCCCGAGCCCGCGTCCGGCGCCGGTGACGATGGCGACGCGCCCGTCGAGGAGCCGGCTCATGCAAGCCGCTCGATGATGGTGACATTGGCCTGTCCGCCGCCTTCGCACATCGTCTGCAGCCCGTAGCGCTTGCCCGTGCGCTCGAGCTCCCCGAGGAGCGACGTCATCAGGCGCGCGCCGGTCGCGCCGAGCGGATGTCCGAGCGCGATGG
>JAQBQH010000141.1 GCA_028287105.1 Myxococcales bacterium | reverse complement strand
CGTGGAAGCGCTCGGCGTCGGCGGTCGCCACCTCGCTCTCGGCGCGCCCCTCCCACTCGCCGTAGGCGATCTCGACCAGATCCTCGTCGGTGGTCAGCGGCAGGCCGGCGAGCTGCGCCGTCGGCTCTGCGGTCTGGCGCGCGCGCAAGAGCGGGCTCGAGACGATCTCGACGAAGCCTTCCATGCCGTAGCGCGCGGCGAGGGCGTGGGCCATGGCGAGGCCGGTGGCGTTGAGCGGCGGATCGAGGCGGCCGCAGAAGCGATTGTTGAGCGAGGCGTCGGTCTGCCCGTGCCGCACGAAGTAGAGCGACAGCATGGCCGCAGTATACGGACGGAATCGCTATAATGAAGGCCCCAATGAGTGAGGATGACGATCTCACCGTCGCGCGCGTCGACTGGCTCGACGAGGAGCTGGCGCAGGGTGGCGCGCTCGCCGAGCTGCGCCGCCTGGCTCATCGTGCCCGGCTGCGCTGGGGGCGGACGCTCCTCCTGACGCTCGTCGTCACGGGCCTCGGCGTGGGCATGGCGGCGGGGCGGCCGCGGCTCTACGCCTCGCGCGCGGTGTTCCGCATCCCCGAGCGCGACCTCGACGCGGAGCCGACGGCGAGCGGCAACGGGCGCCTGCGCGCCGACGTGGCGCAGCTGGTCTTCTCCCCGTCGCGCCTCCTGACCGTCGTGAAGGAGCAGCAGCTCGATCAGCCGCTGGCGCAGCGCGATCCCTCGCGCGCCGTCGACGAGCTGCGCGACGCTCTGGAGATCGAGGTGTGGCGCGACGACCTCGGTGCGCCGGCCAGGACCGGGGAGCCGACACGCTCGGCGCGGGTCGCCGTGACCTATCGCGGCCGCGACCGCGTCGAGGTCTACGCCGTGGTGCACAAGCTCGGTCGGCTCCTCGGCGGCGGCTGGGAGCTGCTCGACGGCGGCCACGTCGAGCCCGCCGGCATGAGCCGCGACCTCGTCCTCGCCATCCTCGGCGGGGTCCTGTTCGTGTTGGCGCTGCCGCTGGCGGGGATCGCGGTCGGCGCGCTCGACCCGCGCATCTACGACCTCGCGGACGTCGAGCGTCTCGGCCTGCCGACGGTCGGCAAGCTGCGCCGCTTCGACGGTGACAACGCCGGCGCGCTCGTGGAGCGCCTGCGACGGGCGCCGCCGCCTGCCGACGGAGGGCGTGGTAGAATGGGATCGTCGTGAACCAACCGCGTACCGCCCGAGATCGGCTCGATCGCGCGCTGTCCATCGTCGCCCGCGCGCGCCGCTTCGTCGTACCGGCGGTCGCGCTGCTGATGCTCGGCGCCATCGCTTCGGTCGCCTTCGCGATGGTCCGCCAGCGCACCTTCAAGTCGGAGGCGCTCATCCTCTATCGCGAAGCGGCGCGCGCCTCCGACAGCGACGGTGCGGCAGCGACCGGCGATCGCTCGCACAAGCTCGGTCTGCGCGTGAAGGATATGGTGCTCTCGCGCAGCCGCCTCGAGCAGATCATCCGCGACGCCAATCTCTATCCGGCGCTCGTCGACGAGCGTGGGCTCGTCGAGGCGGCCGACGAGATGCGCACGCACATCTCGTTCCGCGTCCAGGACAGCAACACCTTTGGGGTCAGCTTCGAGGGCGAAAATCCGACGCGCGTGCAGGAGGTGACGTCGAAGCTCGCCGATGCGCTGATCGCCGAGAACGCGCGGCCGGTGCCGGAGGCGGCGGGGCAGGCCAGGGAGCTCCTCGACGCCGACAAGGCGCGCATCGAAGCCGACCTGAAGCTCAAGGAGACGGCGCTGGCGCAGTTCGTGACCAAGCATCCCGAGTTCGCCAACTCGGCGCCGGGGTCCAGCCCGGCAGCGGCTGCGGCGCGCGCGCCGGCGGTGAAGCCGGCCAGCATCCCGAAGGGCGGTGACCCGGCGCTGGCGTCGCTGGAGCGCGAGGCGCAGCGGCTGCAAGAGCGGCTCGGCATGCCGGTTGGCCGCTCCAAGCGCGAAGAGGCGCAGGCCGACCCGGCGCTGGTGGCGGCCAAGCAGGCGGCCGAGAACGAAGCGCGCGACGCGCAAAAAGAGCTGAGCGAGAAGCAGAGCGAGTTCACCGAGGAGCACCCGGACGTGCGCGCGGCGATGGCGCGCAATAAGCTCGCGCAGGAGAAGCTCAAGCGCACCAGCGACGCGCTCACCGCCAGCCTCAACGCGGCCCGCCAGAAGGACGCGGCCAAGGAGGAGGACGAGGGCTACATCGACCGCGGCGCGCTCGAGAATCAGCTCAAGCGGATCAACGAAGAGATCGTCGAGTACAAGCGGCGTCGCAGCCACGCCAACGAGGCGCCGACGCAGGTCGCGACGTCGGTGGTGGCGGTCGAGGCCGACTGGACGCGGCTCCATCGCGACGTGGCGGATGCGCGCGAGCAGCTGCAGCTGGTGCAGGAAAAGATCAGGGCGTCGACGGCGGAGCGGGCGGCCGCGGCGGGAAACACGGCGCAGATGCTGGTCATCGATCCGGCGTTCCTTCCCCACGCCGCCAAGCCGGGCCGCACGATGATCGCCGCGGCCGGCATCGCGCTGTCGCTGGTGATGGCGCTGGCGCTGGCGCTCATGCTGGCGCTCCTCGACGACCGCCTGTACGACCGCGTCGACGTGGAGCGGTTCGGGCTCTTGCCGCTGCTCGGGGTGGTGCCGGGTGTCGACGACAAGAAGGTGAAGCGTGGCTGATCAACCGCGACGCCCTGGAGGCGGTCCGCCGCTGCCGCCGGAGCGCGTGACCTCCGAGCGCACCGCGCCGCCGGCGCGCGTGACCGCGCCGATGGGAGCCGTGCGGGTCAAGCCCGGGCCGGGCAAGAGCGACCTCGACGATCAGACGCGCATGATGGATCCCGTGGACACGGCGCGCCATGCCAGGTTCCTCAACGAGGAGCTGGTGCGCACCTCGGTCACGCCGCAGACGCAGCAGCAACAGCAGCGCCGCCGGCCGCCCGAAGTCAGCATGAATCAGAAGACGCAAGAGATGCCGGCGATGCAAGAGAGCAGCGTCATCATCTCGTCGCAGCAGGTGCTGACCAAGCAGGCGCCGCCGGAGCTGCTGGCGGAGCTGGCGTCGCAGTCCTCGAACGTCGAGCTGCGGGTCAACGCGCCGGCAGAGCCGCCGCGGACCCAGGTCTGGGTCGCGACGCACAAGCCGCCCGACGATCCCGACGAGCGGCTCATCCTGGTGCGCGAGCCCGATTCGGCGCGCGCGGCCAGCTTTCGCGTGCTGCGCCATCGCCTGCAGGAGCGCGGCGATCCGCGCGTGATCGCGGTAACGAGCGCGCGGGCCGGCGAGGGCAAGACGACCTGCGCCGTCAACCTGGCGCTGGCGCTCGGCGAGTGCGGGCGCGCGCGCGTGCTGCTCATCGAGGCCAACCTGCGGACGCCGGCGCTGGCGCCGCTGTTCGGCTTCATGCCGCCCGAGTGTTTCACCGACCAGATGGCGCGGCACAAGACCAAGCCGCTCGATCCGTGGAGCGTGGTCGAGGTGTTCTCGCCGTCGCTGCACGTCCTGGCGGTGAAGCCCGACAACGGCGGCGGCAGGCCGCTGCTCGACGGTCCTGCGTTCGCGATCGCGATCGAGGTGCTGGCGCAGGCGGGCTACGACTATCTCGTCCTCGACACGCCGGCGGTGCTCGGCGCGGCCGACGTGAACTTGATCGAGGAGTCGGCCGACGGCGTGCTGTTCGCGGCGCGGTCGCGCGAGACCTCGGCGCGGACCTTGCGCGCGGCGGTCGAGCAGCTCTCGCCGGCCAAGCTGCTCGGCATGACCCTGCTCGACGTCTGACGCGAAGTTGGTCGCAAGGCCGGTCAGTCAGGCGCAAGGACGGCTGGGGTCGCCGCGGAGGTAGCAAGGCGCGCTGCCGGCGTCGGAATCCGTCGCAGTCGCCGCTGCGCGGCGTGCTCCTCCAGCGGACCCGCTGATGTCGCGCTGCGCGCGACGCGGGTCCTTTACGCCGC
>JAQBQH010000136.1 GCA_028287105.1 Myxococcales bacterium | reverse complement strand
GGCGGCGGCGGCTCGGGCGGCAGCGGCGGCACCGGCGGCACCGGCGGCCCCACCTTCGGCAGCACGTGTAGCGGCGCCGCCACCACGCTCGAGGGCGTGATGCTGGCGCCCAATGGCCGCGATCCCGTCGCCAACGGCTTTGCCTACGTCGCCGCGTCGACGAATCCGATGGGCACCGGCGTGAGCTGCGAGCTGTGCAACATGCCCATCGACGGCGCGCTCGTCACCGCCACCACCGACGCCTCCGGCCACTTCACGCTCGATCTCGGTGGCCTGCCGCCGTCGGCGACGGTGCGGCTGTCCGTCAACAAGGGACGTTTCCGCCGCACCACGCTGGTGACGGTCAATGCCTGCCAGAAGACCAGCGTCGCCGCCGCGCAATCGACCCTACCGGGCAAGAACGGCAGCGATGACGACATCCCCAAGATCGCCATCGCCACCGGCAACAAGGATCAGCTCGACGTCGTGCTCAACGCCATCGTCCTCGACGCGCATGTCGGCTTCGACTGCTTCGAAGGGCGCGCCTCCGCCTCGTCGTCGCTGACGTCGCCGTGCGGCAAGCGCGGTGCGCTGACGCCGATCGAGACGCTCCTGAAGAACGAGGCGATGCTCGAGCAGTACAACCTCGTATTCCTGTCGTGCGCGCCGGGCAAGTGGAAGGGGCTGAGCGCGGCCGACCAGCAGACGATCGCCGCCAACCTGCAGACCTGGGCGCAGAAGGGCGGCCGGCTGTTCGCCACCGACAACAGCTACGACTACGTGGCGCAGGCGTTCCCGGCGGCAGTGACCTTCATGAACGGAAACATGTCCGTCGACGCCGCCAATGTCGGCTACGGCATCAGCGGCAGCGGCTCGCAGTACTCGGGCCGCATCAACGACACGACGATGGCGGCGTGGCTGGTCGCCGTCGGTGCGCTGCCCGCGGGCTCCAACACGGTGGCGCTCACCGGCTATCTCAACAAATGGTCGGTGATCCAGAACGTCCCGACCACGACCAACGACGTCGTCGACGCCACCGACGCGCAGTCCTATCCCACGCCGACCGCGACGATGCCCGGACCGGCGACCACCTATCCGCAGACGATCCGCTTCGACGTCACTCCTGCCGGCGCAGCGAACGCGTGCGGGCGCGTCATCTACTCGTCGTATCACACGCTGCCGACGACCACGCAGCCCGACCCGACGCAGCTGGTGCCGCAGGAGCGCATCCTCGAGTACCTGATGCTCGAGGCCGACGCCTGCATCGGCCCCATCGGGTAGCGCGCAGCGAACGCGCCGGTTGACGCCGCTGCGCTGCTAATCGAGGACGCGATGCAGCTCTGCGAAGCTCTTGACCACGTGGTCCGAGAGCGCCACCGCGGCGCCGGTGGCAGGCGCTCGCAGCCGTTCCGGCTCCGCATACAGGACCCGAAGCATTCGAGGCCACCTTCGTTTCACGACGGCGAAGAGCTTCCGCGCGGTTCCGTCCTTCAGTTTGTAGCTGCTGAGCAGAACGGTCGCTGCCGGCTCTCTCTCGAGCGCGCGAACCGCCTCGGCCACCCCGCTTACCGCCACGACGGCACGAGCGCTCAGCTCCCGCGCGAGGATTCGCGACATCGCGGCGTCGCTCTCGACGAGGACGATGACGCGTCTCCGGCGCGTTCCGTCTCCGGCTAGTCGCGGTGGGTCGCTGGGGGGCATGCGAACGGTGACGGGCGGCGTCGCTGCCGCGTGATTCGCGACCCGACGAACAGCATGAGCAGAATGAGGCAGAGCTGAGAGGGTGAGCTCGTGGCGTCGGTCGAAAGGGAGCATCCGCCCGCTGTTCTCGTTGGAGCAACGCCCGGGGCGTCGTTCGGCCCACCGCCGCCGCCGCTGCCGCCGGTCCCACCGCTGCCGCCTGAGCCGCCGCCGCCGTCCGTCCCACCGCTGCCGCCGCTGCCACCGGCATCGTCAGTCGGTCCCGCGTCGGCCCCGCCGGACGGGGTCATGTCGACGCCGCCGTCCTGGCCGACGTGCGTCGGATTGACGAAGTTCTGCAGATCGGCCAAGGACCCATTGAACTCGTCGACATCGAGCGTGCCTGAGACGCCCGCCGCGGTCCCTTTGTCAGAGGTCTGCCAGAACGTCCAATCGCTCCAGGCCGGGCCAGGGATACTCGGACACTGGGTCTGCCAATTCGCGATCCAGAGCACGTACGATTGAAATCCCGCCGGCGCTCCCAACGTAGACGAATAAAATGACGGCGAGGTGTAGACGATCGGCTTCCGTCCCGTCTTCTGCTCGACGCGCTGAAGAAAGGTCAGTGCGCCCTGCGTTGCCTGGGCGGCCGTGACGCCGTCGAGCACTTCCAGATCGAGCGTCAGTGGAAGATCGCCGGCCGCAGGCAGTCCCGTCGTCTGAATGAAGTAATCGGCCTGTTTGGTCGCGTCCGCCGATGCGCGGAAGAAATGATATGCGCCGCGAATCACGCCCGCCGCTCCGGCGCTCTTCCAATTGGTCGCGAATTGCGGGTCGACGAAGTTCGTGCTCTCGGTCGCCTTCATGAAAGCGAAGTCGATACCGCCCGCTTTCGCCTTCTGCCAATCAGGGACGCCCTGGTAATGCGAAACGTCGACGCCCTGAACGACGGCGCCCTTGGGACAGACCGCCAATCCGCTGATTGATTCTCCGACGTCGATGTCGCGCTGCGGTGCGCAGCCGGATGCCACGAGAAGCGCGAGCGCAGCCATGCCAACTCCGTGGTTCAGCGGCCACGAGTAATTCTTCGAGGATTCGCGCACGGAATATCGGCACATGAACATACGTACCCCGACGGTGCGATCAGTGACACGGATGCGAAAGTGCAACCAGCAGTTCTCATTCGGCCGCTATTCGAAGTAAGCAGCGGTTACATTTTCTTTCCGGCCGGGCTCACCGTCCACGTATCGGTCGCATTGCCGGACGATTCGTCGATTTCGCTGACCGTTACGTTTCCATTGGCCTGCTGCTCGATGATCAGCAGTCCGTAATTACCGCCCGATTGTAGCGGTGCCCCGGCATTACCGGAGATCACGTGCTGAGTATCGACGTGTCGATATTCGTGGGTATGGCCGAGCAGCTCGATGGTAAACGGATTTGCAGCGATGATGCTCTCCGATGCCGGCACACCGTTGGGCACGCCCGCCGACGTCGTCGACTCGTGTCGAATGACGAAAGTGTATGTCGTCGAGTCGGCGAGCTGGGTCTGCAACCACGACTGCTGCGTGGAATCCCATGCATTGGCGGCAATAAATACGAATTTCGCCTTTCCCATGGGCGTATCCATATCGATTCGGTAATACGGCTTGGTGACGCCTGAGGGCACCATTTGCATGAATGCTTTGATATTGGACGTCTCGGTTAAATTCGGACAATTCGACGCAGTGGCGCCCGTGCATTCGTGGTTGCCCATCGCCAGATATACCGGCCCTGCTGAAAACTTCGCTTGGGCTTGATGGAACAGCGCGACTTGCGCCGTCACCGCGCTCGCCGAAGTCGCGAACATATAGTCGCCGGTGCCAATCGCGAATTGAGCGCCCCTCGATTGCGCGAGCGAGAATATGCCGGAGATGATGGTCGTGGGATATCCAGCGGTATCGTCGTTGTTCGGTGGCCGACAGTCGCCGAACACGGCGAACTTCAGAAGGCTGCCGCCGTTGCCGCCGCCGCCGGCCATGTCGACCGAGCCGCCACCCTGACCGCCGCCGCCGCCGCCACCTTGACCACCGCCGCCGCCGCCGCCGCCTTGACCACCACCGCCGCCGCCGCCGCCTTGACCACCGGCGCCACCACCGCCTGAGGTGGCCATGTCGGCGTTTCCGACGGAACCATTGCCGCCGGTACCGTTGTCAGGAGGCGGGCTGCAGCCGAGGACGAGAACAGATGCGACCAACCAAGATGCGCGCATGTCCGTTGATGTCGCTCACGCGCCCGAGCCTTCAACAATGCGCAGCGCGCACTGTTTCGAGTGTCGTCGCATGTGCGACGGAGTACCACCAACGTGCTCGCATCCTGAAATTGTGCTCACAGTTGTCAGCGGTCATCGCGATTCAAGAGCGGAGTGGAACGATGGCTAACGGCAGATGCGGTAGACGCCGCCTTGCCAGTTGAAATAGACGCTATCCGACGCGACCACCCATCCCGAGCTGACGCCGTCGACGATGGTCGTGCGCCCGCTGCCGTCGGTCGCCACGCGGTCGATGCGGAGATGCTCGGTGGGCAGCCCGATCAGCAAATAGACGTGATTGTCGAAGAGCCGCAGCTCGTCGATGCCGTTCGGAAACGCGAACTGTCCCAGCGTCTCCACGTGGCTGTCGCTGATGGCGTAGCGGCGCAGCTCGTCATCCTGCGCGACGTAGAGGTACTGATCGTCAGCGTCGAAACTCCCGACGCTGTGCGCGCTCGGCGCTGAGTTCGACGGCAGGGCGTGGACGCGGAAGCCGTCGTTCCTTCCGAGATAGAGGACCGCATGTGCGTTGGCCGTCAGCGCCATCGCGTCGTCGGCCGACACGACGTGCGACTGTCCGCTGCCGTCGGGAGACATCGCGTCCATGAACCCGTCATGCACGAAGTAGATCGGATCGGCGACGACATACTCGACGGGCGCCGCGTCGCCCCCGCCGGTCCCCAGCACGCTCGTCGCGCCGCCATTCTTTGGAGCGCGAACGAGCGCCGGCACCTGACCATCAGTGCCATGCATACGCCAATAAACGTATCGGTCGTCGACAGTGAGCTCGAAATCAACGGCAGTATCGACGCCGTCGACCACGACCTCGCGCGCACCGCCGCCGAGCGGGATGCGAACGATCTGCTGGGTGGAGAAGGAGAAGCCATATAGGTACTGTCCGTCGGCGGCGCCGATCACTACGCCCGAGGCGATTTGCGTCCGAGTCCCCGAGCATGGTGTCGATGGCGTCCCTCCGCCGCCCGCGCCGCCGTCGCCGGTACCGGGCGCGCCGGCGTCTGGAGCGCCGGGCCCATTGCCTGCTCCGCCATCGGTCGCGCCGCCTCCGCCACCAGGACCAGCTCCGCCGCCGGGACCGACGCCGCCGTCAGCCGCCGTCGGTGGGACGGTCGACGTGACGACCGTCGTGCCGCCGCCACCACAACCGGCAGCCCAGGCGACCGCCGACACGAGAACGACCCATCGCTCGAGTTGCATGCAAGGGCTAGCGTGCAAACGCGACGCCGCGGCGTCGTGACGTCGGGCGCACGACTACCGCAGAAGCGGCGCCGTGCTAGTGCACGACGGCGAGAACCTCGCTCTCGTGCAGCACGAGATGGTCCTCCCCATTGATGACGATGTCGCTGCCGGTGTTGGGGCCGATCAGGACCTGGTCGCCCGGCTTGACGTCGAGCGGGAGCAGCTTGCCGTCGGCGAGGCGCGTGCCCTCTCCCACGGCGACTACCTTCGCGCGCATTGGCTTCTCCTTGGCCGTGTCTGGGATGAAGAGCCCGCTCGCGGTCTTCTCCTCGTAGGGAAGCCGCTTGGCCACGATGCGATCATGAAGCGGTTGAATGTCCATGCCGCTAAGTTGGGAGCGACCGGCGCGGCGGCAAGCAGTGAATGCCGTCGGATCGCCGTGCTCCAGTCGCTGTAGTGCGCAGGCTGCCATGACTTCCCGACCGCCGTCTGCGTCGGCGCGCGCCCTAGCTTGCTCGACGAAGCGCCATGCCTACTGTCCACACCGACGGAGGCTTCCATGGCGGACACGGTGGTGGCGTTTCTCGGAGTGGGTCACATGGGCCGCGGAATGGTGAGGAGCCTGGCGCGCCAGCGCTTTCAGCTGCGCGTATGGGACCGCACGGCGGCCAAGGCGGCGGCGCTGTCGGACATCGCGGAGGTGTGCGCGACCCCGCGCGCCGCCGTCGCCGGCGTTCCCTTCGTCATGACCTCGTTGGCCGACGATCACGCGGTGCGCGAGGTGACCTTCGGTGAGGACGGTATTCTCGACGGGATGGCGCCCGACGCGGTGCACCTCGGCGCCAGCACGATCTCGCGGAAGCTGGGTCAGGTGCTCGACGAGGCGCACCGCCGCAGAGGCACGCACTACGTCGGCTCGCCGGTGCTCGGCCGCCCCGACGCGGCGGAGCGGGGCGAGCTCTGGATCCTCGCCGGCGGCGAGCCGGACGCCGTGCTGCGCTGTCGGCCCATCTTCGAAGCCATCGGCCAGGGGACGATCGCGACGGACAGCGCCGCGCAGGCGCACCTGGTCAAGATCATCGCGAACTTCATGATCGCGAACACCATCGAAATGCTCGGCGAAGCACTCGCGCTCGGCGAGAAGGGTGGCATCGCGCCGGCCAGCCTCGTCGACATGCTCGGCCGCACCATTCTCGGATCGCCGGTGCTGCTTGGCTACGGAGCGCGCATCGCCCGCGGCGAGTTCGAGCCGGCGGGCTTCCGTCTCGAGCTTGGGTTCAAAGACGTCTCGCTGGCGCTCGCTGCCGGCGAGGAGCTGCGCGCGCCGCTGCCGCTTGCGAGCCTTGTTCACGACCACATGATCGAGGCGATCGCCCATGGGCGCGGCCACCAGGATTGGTCCGCGCTGGCAGCCGTGGCGCAAGCGGCGGCGGGTCTGAGCGTAAAAGCCTAGCGGTCCCGCTTCTCCCACGACCCGCCGAGCTGGTCGCGCAGCCAGCGGAACACGAGATCGCAATTCTGCGACGAGAACCCGGCGACGCGCGCGCGGTCGAACAGGCAGCGGCCGACGCCGAGGCCTGCCACCGGCTTACCGCGCGCCACGGCGCGCACGACGATCTGGCGCGCCAGCTCGTCCTCGGCGACGGCGAGCGCGCCTCTTCCGTCGCCGACGATCACCGCGTCCCAGTCTCGCGCGGCAGCACCGATCAACAAGAGGTTCGGGCGGAGCGGTCGGCCGTGCTCGGCTTGAACCTCGCCATGACACTCCGTCGCCACGTCCAGCTCCACGCCGAGCGGGCGCAGTCTGCGCCACAGCGTGCGCACCGAGGCTACGTCCGCCTGCGTCGGCGAAAGGATCACCAGCACGCGCCGCGCGGACCCGCCTCGCGGCGGTCGCAATGTAGGCCGCTCCTTGAACAGCGGCACCCTCATGCTCACGACGCGCGCGGTTGCTCGCCACCAACGCCCAGCACCGCGAGCAGCTGATGGACGGTGAGCGGCTTCAGGTAGAGCGGACCGCCCTGCTGGTACAGACGCCCACCGTCGACCAGGCCACCGAGATCGACGGGATCGAACCCCGCCTCGTCGATGAGCTGAGCCACCACGCGCTTGGCCTCCTGATACTCGCTCGAGAGCGGCAGCGCGATTCGATCGGAAGCCCCCCTGGGCCGCGCCTTCTCCTTGAGCACGGTCATGGGCAGGTTGTTGAACGCCTTGACCAGCCGCGCGTCCGCGAGATGGCGATCGATCAGCTCGCTCGACGTGAGCCGGCCCTCGTCGACCTCGGGGAGCACGCCGTCGCGTTGCGGATGGTAGTTGGTCGCGTCGATCACGATCTTGCCGTTGAAGGCGTCGGGGGACAGCTCGCGGTAGCGGCCGAAGGGGAGGGCGAGCACCACCACGTCGCCGAGGCGCGCCGCTTCCTCGGGCGTCGTTGCGTGCGCGCGCTCGCCCAGTCGGGCGACGAGATCGCCTAGCTCTTCGGGAGAGCCTCTGTGAGAAAGCGTCACGTCGTGTCCCGCGCGGACGAACAGCTCGGCGAGGGTGCTGCCGACGTTGCCGGCGCCAATGATTCCGATGCGCATGGTTCACCTCCACCGCTCTGCCAGTGCAGATCCGGATCCAGCGGGTCGCGACGCGCTCGACGCTCAGCCGCGACGGATCTGCAGCGCGACGCGCCCGACGACGTGTCCCTTCTCGACGCGCGCGTGCGCCTGCGCCGCCCGCGCCAGCGGATAGGTGGCAGCGATGGGTACCGTCAAGCGCGCCTCGCTCACCGCGCGGTCGAGCCGCTGCCATTGTCGCCGCCCCGGCGTGGCGTCGTAGGCGCGCACCTTGAGGCCGCGACGCGCGCGCGGCGCCGGCTCCACGCCGTTGGGATAGGCGACGCGCCCGCCCGGGTTCATCAGATCGAGGCAGCGCTCGAGCGCGTCGCCTCCGGCCAGCGCCAGCACGGCGTCGATGCCGTTCGGTGCCAGCGCCGGGAGCTGCATCAGCTCCTTCGGGTTGCGCGCGTCGAAGCTGCCGTGGGAGCCGAGCTGCCGCACCAGCTCCGCCGCGGCGCGCCCCGACGCGGTCGCCACCACGCGCGCCTGCTTGCGTCGAGCGAACTGGATGGCGAGCGTGCCTACCGCGCCGGTGCCGCCGAAGACGAGCACCGTCTCGCCACGACGCACGCCGAGGTGATCGTCGATCCCCTGTTGCGCCGTCATCGCCGTCACCGCCGCCGCGCCCGCGTGCAACAGGTCGAGCCGCGCCGGGCAGGGTGCCGCGTTCTCGGTGGCGACGGCGACGTACTCGGCGTAGAAGCCGCCCTTCTCGTTCTCGTAGGCGTAGGCCCACACCGGCTGATCGAGGTCGAAGCCGCGCACACGCGAGCCGAGCGCGGCGATGGTGCCCGCGCCGTCGCTGCCGAGGATGAGCGGGAAGCGCTCGTCGCCTTCGGCCCAGGTGCCGTCGCGGATCTTGGCATCCCAGAAGCCGACGCCGGCGGCGTGCAGCGCGATGAGCACCTCGCCCGGGCCCACCCTGGGCGTGGGTACCGTGCGCGACGTGAGCACGTCGGGCGGGCCGAATCGATCGATCGCCGCCGCCTTCATCGTCGTCGGGACCACCGTCATGCGCGGCGCGCGCGTCGGCGGTCGCTTCTTAGACCGTGCCGTCGCCGCGCGCGGTGCTGGGGATGCTTTCCGTTTCGCTCGTCCAGCCATCGTCTCCTCCTAGAACGGGTAACTGCGCCACTCGGCCTCGAGGCGCTCGTGTCGCGTCGCCACTCGTCTCTCCATGGCGACTATGCTGCGGCGCAGGCGCGGGCCCGCAATGAGTAGAACGCCTATAGCATCGGCAGCGAGCGCGGCGACGATGGCGGCGGAAAGGCGGCATCGATCTCGGCAAGCTCCTCGCCGCTCAAGCGCAAGTCACCGGCGGCGGCGTTGGCGGCCGCGTGCTCCGGACTGGACGTCTTGGGAATGGCGAAGGTGCTCGGCAGCCGCGTGAGGAAGGCGAGCGCCACCGCGCGCGGCGTGACTCCGTGGCGGCGCGCGATCGCGGCCAGCACGCGCCCCGGCCCGGCGTTCGGCGCGGGAAAGCGGCCGTGCCCGAATGGCGAGTAGGCGACCACCGCGATCTCGTGGAGCTCGCAGGCCGGCATCACCAGCCGCTCGATGGCGCGCTCCTCGACGTGATACATGACCTGGTTGCAGGCGATCCGCGCCTCGCCGGCGACCTCCAGCGCCTCCTCGAGGTCGTTACTGTCGAAGTTGCTGACGCCGTAGTAGCGGATCTTCTCCTCGTCGACGAGGAATCTGAACGCCGCCAGCGTCTGCGCCAGCGGGTGGGAGCCGCGCCAGTGGAGGAGGTAGAGGTCGAGCCGATCGGTACGCAGCCGGCGCAAGCTGCGCTCGCAGGCGGCGATGGTTCCTTCGTAGGTGGCGTGCTGCGGCAAGACCTTCGACACGAGGAAGATCTGATCGCGCCGCCCTTCGATGGCGGGGGCGACGATCGCCTCCTCCACGTAGCCGTCGCCGTACATCTCGGCGGTATCGATGTGCGTCATGCCGGCATCGATGCCGGCGCGCAACGCGCCGATGCAGCGGTCGCGATCTTCGTGCTCCATCTCCCACGTGCCCTGTCCGATGACGGGCACGCGCTCTCGAGTCCAGCCGAACGGTCGTCGTTCCATGAATGCGAGTGGTAGGCCGGCGGCGCGGGTCATCAACCGGCGCCGACCGTCGCCAGCGAGCTGACCAGACAAGCGATGCGCGCGTAGTCGGCGAGATGGACGTCGTGGTAGAGCCGCACCGCAAGACCGGCGCCGCGATGAGCGTGTGCCCGGTCAGGAAGCTCAACAGCAGGATCGGCGAAGTCAGCGCAAAGGCGGAGGCTACGACAGCGACTGCTTGAACCTCAGCGTGACGCGCGCGCCCCGCCCGTCGTCACGGTTGCCGATCTGCAAGCCCGCGCCGGCCGCGTGCAGCAGCTTGACCGCGAGCGCGAGGCCATGCCCGCGGTGGCCCTCGCCCTTGGTCGTGAAGAAGGGCTTGCAGATCTTCGGGAGCATCTCGGTAGCAATTCCGGAGCCGTCGTCGCTGACCGTGACCACGACCTCCGCGTCATGCACCTCGCCGGCGACGTGCGCGGCACCGCCCGCCTCGCGCGCGTTGTCGAAGAGCAGCGCGAACACGACCGCGAGCTCATCGGGCGTGGCAGCGATCTTCGGCAGCCCCGCCAGCTCGGCCGCCACCGTGGCTCGGCCGCTGTCGCGTCGCATCGATGCCGCTGCCAGCGCGACCGCGTCGGCCACCGCCGCCGACCGGGGCGTGTTCGGCGTCGCCCCCGCGTTGACGCCGAGCCCTTCGATGCGGCGGCGCGCGTTGAGCCCGCTCTGCTCGATCTCCTGCAGCAGCTTGTTCTCGTCCGCCTCGCGCGTGTCATTGAGCAACAGGAACGAGACGCGCAGCTCGATCGCATGGAAATGGTTGTTCATATCGTGCAACGCGCGCTCGAGATGAAACGTCGCGAGGGCACGACGCTGTCGTTCGCGCAGAAGGTCGATGCTGCTCTCGTGGAGCGCCACCGCGAGCCCCGATACCTCGTGAACGATGGCGAGCCGCTCCCCGTCGGCACCGGCCTGGGCGGCATGCACCTCGAGAACGATCCCGTCGTCGCGCGTGTAGATCGCCGCCAGCGGAACGTCCGGGCCGGCGAGCAGCCGTCCGAGCGAGGACGGTGGAACGTCGGCTCTCCCCCCGACTCCAGGGCGCCAGCGGCAGTCACCAGGATCGCCACACAGCGCCCGCCAGCGCTCGTTCGGCGTCACCGTGTTGTCACATAACCACGCGGCCGCAAACGGCAAGTTGGGTTCCGGACTCGGCATCGTCCGCAGCATACGCGATCCGGTGGTCGCCCCCTGCGACAATTTGCCACAGCCATTCGCGGGGTCCTTCCTGATATCGTACGAAAGGGGGGGACTGCGTGAAGGTCCTGATTCTGGAGGACGACGACCTCGTTGCCCAGGGGCTGGTTCGCTGCCTCGGGTATCTGGGGCACGAGGGTGTGCATTTGCGTCACGTCGAGCAGGCACGCGCTCGCGTGCGAGGTTCGTCCGACTTCGACGTTGCGCTCATCGACATCGGGTTGGACGACGGCGAGAGCGGGGAAGAGTTTCTGACCTGGCTCGGTCGCGAGCAACCAGACGTCTCGAGAGTGCTCATATCCGGACTAGAACGACCGGCTGGCTTCGTCGACGAGCCGCCGCGTCAGCTCTTCATGCGCAAGCCGTTCGGCCACGCAGAGCTTGCGAACCTTTTGCGATCGCTCGAAACCACCTAGCAGCGAGGGGGAACGAAATGGCCAAGAACCACGTGATCAGTCTCCTGGGTGTCCAGATCGCGCCTTCGACACATCGCTATCTGCAAAGGCTATTCGAGCTGGGAATCTTCGAAGGACCGGTGGGCAGCCAGACGATCCATCCGGCGCTCGTTTCGTTGGTCGAGGCGGCCCATCAGGTGCTAGCCGGCGGCACCGCGACGGTTCAGGTGACCGCTCCCGGCAACCCGCAAGTCGTCGCCGAGCTCCACGGCCTGGCCAAGGACGGCACCGACGAATCGAACGCAGTCAATCAAAGCGCAGGCGTTTCGATCGCGGCACTTCCGCCGTAGTCGATCCGTTGCCGGCCATCCTCAAGCGAGCATTCGACCGCTGGATCGAGCACCAGGACGACGCGCTCGTCCGCGAAGTGGGATCTGCGAGGGCGTGGATCGTCACCACCGTCGCGATGTGTATTCTGCTGCCGCTTCTCGCCTTCGCTCCCGGCGCACGCGACTACTTCGGCCTGCGGCTGGTTCCGGCCTTCCTCTGTTACGTCCCCGCGCTGCTCGGAGGCTTGCTCTTCGAGCGTCGGCAGGTCGGCCGCACGCGGATCACGCGATCGGCCTACGCCCGGGTCATCGTGGTCACGGCGGCGAGCCAATTCTTCATGGCCAGCCTGATGGTCTGGTCCAACCCGCACGGCGCTGCCGCGCTCTCGTCTCTGTTCATCATCACGGCCATCTACCATGGACACGTCCTGCGAGCGACGCCGCAAGAGCCGTTCCCGACGGTGGGCACCATCGTCGCCGTCGCCGCCGCGTACGCCCTCGATCGTCGTGAGGAGCGACTGGGGCTCTTCCTCTTCGCGGCCTCGGCCGCGGTCATCGGAGCGCTCCTCGTCGGCGTCAACTCGCGTCGCTGGTCGATTGCCCGGCATCGCCACGAGCAGCTTCGCGGCGCGCTGACGGCCAACATCCTGGACGAACAGGCGCGTGAGATGAATCGCCTGTCCGACACCTTGGTCAACGTGCTTGGGCACAATCACGACCTCAACAACACGCTGATGGCGCTGCGGCTGAGCGCGGACGCGCTGACCATGGAAGCGGAGCTGAACCGGATCAAAGGAGTCCCTCAGATTCTGGGTGATTTGCGAACCGGCTTCGACCGTTTGGAGCGGCTCGCCCAGTACATCAAGACCGCGGGACGACTGCCTTCGGGCGCACCCGTGGCCGAGGTCGTCAACGTCGTCGCGGTCGTCGAAGAAGTGATACCTGCGGTCACCGCTCGCTTTCCGGGCGTGCGGCATTCGCTGATCGCAGATCGCGCGAACGCGCTGCACTCCGCCATTCCTGGTGGCGTCGTCACCTTGCGCCGTATCACCGAGAACCTGCTCATCAACGCGTGTGAAGGAAACGGTCAGCGCAGCGCGGCACGTGTCGAGATCAAAGTCGCACGCGATCCCTCGGGTGGGCGGCTCCTCATCGTGGTCAGCGATGACGGTCCGGGATTTTCGCCGGAGCAGCTCACGCAGAACGTCGAGATCTTCGCGACCACCAAGCCACAGGGCAGCGGGCTCGGGCTGTTTACCTGCGAGCGGCTGGTGCGCGCCAGCGACGGCCGGCTCGAGCGCGCCAACGTGCCGGGCGGGGGCGCCCAGCTCACGGTCGTCCTGCCGCTGGTGCGCAGCTGAGCGGCGGCGCGATCTTTCAAGAAGCGCTACGCATCCTGCGCCGGCACCGCACGCCCGAAGTCTGCGAGCGCGATCTCTTGGCAGCGCTCAACGCCACCAGTCGCGAAATTCTGACGCTCTTGTACGAGGCCGGACACGAGGCGGGGCTCGAGCGATCGGCGCTCTTGACCCGTTCGGCCGCGCTCTTCTTCCTCTGCGCCACCGGCAATCTCGCCGACGACCTCGCCGACGGCGACTGTGACTACCTCGAAAATCCGACGCGCGTCGCCTCCGGGGTTCAGTATCTGTTGCACACGATCGCGTTCGCGGAGCTGGCGGCCTCGGGGCTGTCGAGCGACGCCATCGCTCTTGGCGCCCGCACGCTCGTCGCCGCCGCCTCGTACCACCAGGTCGAGGTGCGCACGCAAACCTGGACCGCCGCGCTCTATCGCGAGGTGGGAGAAGCGATCGCCGGCCGCCAGTGGGACGCCTACCTGAGCCTGCTCTGGCACGGTACGCCGCTTTTTCCCCACGCCTCCGAGATCGGACGGGCGGCGGGCTTCGTCGGACATGTCGTCGCCGACATCACAAGCCAAGACCCGCGCTTCACCGGCATGAGCGCCGACGATCAGCGCCAGGTGCTCGGCGAAGCGCGCGACGCCATGACCGTCTTGCGCGCTCATCCGCTTCGCTCCGTCGCTGCGATCCTCGCCCACGCCGGAGTCATTGGAGGTGACGACGGATGACGCTGCGCCGACCGCCGCCGGACGTGATCACCGACTGGTACGATCGCAAGACCGACTTCGTGCTGCAGAAGTATGGCCCCGGCCCGCGCGTGCACTATCACACCGGGCTGGCTCCGGCCGACATCGTTCCAGCCAGCGACGAGAACGGGCTGCGGCGGCAGCTGTGGCGGTCGCAGGAGGACATGCTGTGGCGCGCCGTCCGCGCGTGGGACGTGGCGAGCTTCGGCGGCCACGTGCTCGACGTCGGCTGCGGGCTCGGCGGCACTTCGCTTTTCCTCGCGACCGAGCTCGGCAGCAGCATGACCGCGCTCAGCCCGGTGGCGCGCCACCTCGAATGGGTGTCGCGCTTCGCGCTGCAAGCGGGCGTGCGGGAGCGCGTGCAGCCGCTCCTCGCCGACGCACACGAGCTCACCGGCCCGCCGCGCTTCGACGCGGCGCTGTCGTTCGGCGCGACGCCCTACTTCGATCGCGAAGGCTACTTCGAGTCCCTGGCGCGCGCCGTGCGCCCTGGTGGGCAGGTGTTCATCGAGGACACATTCATCGGTCGCGCCGAGCTGGCCGCGCCGTTCAACGAATACTGGACGGCCAACCTCGGTTGGCTGCACGAATACGTCGCCGCCGCCGCGCTGCACGGCTTCGATCTCTTGCGGCTCGACGACGTTTCGCGCGAGGCTGTCGGATTCTGGAAGCTGAGCGTCGCCTACAGCCGCATGCTCAGCGCCGAGCGCCCCGCCTCGATCGCCTGGCACTCGGATATGCACGACGCGTATCTCGACGGCGGCCTGCGCGATCTCCTGCTCAGTTTCCGCAAGCGCTAGCACCAAGGCCGGTCAGTCAAGAACGAATAGCTTTGGGACGGCCGGGTTCGCGGACGCAGTGAGGCGACCTCCCGGCGTCGGAATCCGTCGCAGTCGCCGCTTCCGCGGCGTGCTCCTCCATCGGGGCCGCCCAGGTCGCGCTTCGCGCGACGCGGCCCCTCTACGCCGCCGGGAGGTCGCCTCACTGCGTCCGCTCTTGCGCCTGGTACCAGGGCGCTCCCTCGCTCATTTGCAACGT
>JAQBQH010000122.1 GCA_028287105.1 Myxococcales bacterium | reverse complement strand
GATGAGCGCGGCCGCCGCGTCGCCCGCGACGTCGCCGTCATCACCGGCATCGCGCTCACCATGCTCGGCATCAAGGCGCTCAAGGTGCTCCCCGGCATCCCCTTCGCCCCCGGCTACAAAGTCGTCCTCCTCACGCCGCTCTACATCGTCGCGTCCCTGCTCACGCGCAGCCGCTTCGGCGCCACCTTCACCGGCATCGCCATGGGCACCGTCGCCTTCCTTCTCGGCGACGGCAAATACGGCGTCTTCGAGATCGCCAAGCACGTCGCGCCCGGCCTCATCGCCGACGCCATCGTCCCCATCGTGACGCGCGATCACCGCATGCCGGGCGGCATCGCCTGGTCGCTCATCGGCGCGGTCATCGCCGTCGGCCGCTTCGCCACCATCCTCGCCGTCACCGCCGCGGTCGCCGCGCCCAAAGTCGCCTATGCGGTCTTGGTCCCGGGGCTCGTCATCCACGTGAGCTTCGGCGCCGCCTCGGGATACGTCAGTTACCACCTCGTCAAAGCGCTCGCGCAGCTGCGCGAAGAGTACGAATTGTCCAACAAGGAGATGGCATGAGCAGGGGACGTTTGCTGCAAGGCGATGGGCGCACGCACATCGATTCGCCGTTGATGCGGGAGTCACTCGTCGACCGCAAGGTCATCGCAAGCACCGATTCGGAGCGCGAGTTCGAGGTGCTCCCCGACGTCATGCTGGTGTCGATCGGCGGGCAATCGATCTTCGATCGCGGCA
The DNA here is from genome assembly GCA_028287105.1 of Myxococcales bacterium. Lineage (GTDB taxonomy): Bacteria > Myxococcota_A > Polyangia > Palsa-1104 > Palsa-1104 > JAQBQH01. Next base: position 15,136 of record JAQBQH010000122.1, on the reverse strand, counting down.
AGGACGCCATCCTGCCCGTGGCCGAAGAGCTCGCCGACGCGCGCGGCAAATACAAGATCATCGTCGGTGTCGGCGGCGGCACCCGCGTGCGCCACACCATCAGCATCGCGCTCGACCTGGGCCTGCCGACCGGCGGCGTGGCGCAGCTCGTCGGCGCCATGGAAGAGGCAAACGCGGTGCTGCTCAACGCGCTCCTCGCCAAGAAGCGCTCGATGGTCATGCAGCGCGAGCACTTCTGGGAGCTGCCGCTCTATCTCGAGAACGGCATGCTGCCCATCGTCATCTCGACGCCGCCCTACCATTTCTGGGAGCCGCCGGCGGAGGAGGGCAGCCCGCTACCGACGCACGGCTCCGACTTCGGCCTCTTCATCCTGGCCGAGGTGCTCGGCATGAAGAAGCTCCTCTTCGTCAAGGACGTCGACGGTCTCTACGATCGTGATCCGAAGAAGCACGACGACGCCAAGCTGATCAAGCGCATCAGCTTGAGCGCGCTGTTCGCCAATCTGCCGGAGGACCTCCCGATCGATCGCCAGCTGCTCGATGCCTGGCGCAACGCGCGTCACGTCGAGCGCATTCAGATCGTCAACGGGCTGGTCAAGGGCGAGCTCACGCGCGCCCTCGCCGGCGAAGACGTCGGCACCATCATCGACCGTGGAGAGACCCATGCGTAGCGATCCCAACGTCCCCCAGCGTCGCGACATCGGCGGCTCGCTCGCCGGCGCCACGCTCACCACCGCGCGCAACGACATGGACTACTCGCCGGTCGCGCTCATGCCCGACGTCAAGGTGATCAAGGTCGGCGGCCAGTCGATGCTCGATCGCGGCCGCAGCGCCATCTTCCCGCTCCTCGACGAGCTGGTGCCGCTCAAAGACAAGTACCAGCTGCTCCTCTGCTGTGGCGGCGGCACACGCGCGCGCCACATCTACTCGGTCGCGTCGGAGCTCGAGATGCCGACCGGCGTCCTGGCCGCGCTCGGCGGCTACGTCCCGCGCCAGAACGCGCGCATGCTGCAGATGCTGCTCGCCAAGCACGGCGGCGTCTTCATGCTGCACGACGACTTCGAGAAGCTGCCGCTCTACTTCAAGCTCGGCTGCATCCCCATCATGACCGGCATGCCGCCGTTCGGATACTGGGAGAAGCCCGGGGCGGGCGGGCGCATTCCGGCCAATCGTACCGACGCCGGCGTCTTCCTGTCGGCCGAAGTGCTCGGCGTCAAGCGCGCGCTCTTCATCAAGGACGAGGACGGCCTCTTCACCGACGATCCGAAGAAGAACCCGAGCGCCACGCACATCGAGCGCATCGGCGCGCGCGAGCTCTTGAAGCGCGATCTGCCGGATCTCATCATCGAGCGCGTGGTGCTCGAGTATCTGACCCGCGCGCGCTATTGCACGGAGCTCCAGATCGTCAACGGTCTCAAGCGCGGCCTCGTCACCCGGGCCCTCGAGGGAGAAGATGTTGGCACGATCATCTACAAGGACTAGCGTCGCCGGCGCGCTGGCCGCGCTGGTCGCATCATTAATGGGTGGGCCCGCGCAGCTCGGCGGGAGCCACGCCGCGGCCGCGCCGTCCTCGGCGCTCAAGGTCGCCGCCGCCGCCGATCTGGCGCTGGCCTTTCGCGAGGTCGGCGCCGCCTACGAGAAGAAGAGCGGCGACAAGGTGATCTTCAGCTTCGGCTCGACCGGCCTTCTTGAAAAGCAGATCGTCGAGGGTGCGCCGTTCGACGTCTTCGCCGCGGCCAATATCTCCTTCGCCGAGGACGCCATCCAGTCGGGCGTGTGCGCCGCCGACTCCAAGTCGCTCTATGCGCGTGGCCGCATCGTGGTCTGGTGGCAAAAGGACTCCAAGGTCGCCGCGCCCACCTCGCTCGAGGCGCTCGCCGACAAGCGCTTCGTCAAGGTAGCCATCGCCAACCCGGCGCACGCGCCCTACGGCAAGGCGGCGCAGCAGGCGATGCAGAAGGCGGGCATCTGGGCGGCCGTGCAGCCCAGGCTGGTCTTCGGCGAGAACGTGCAGCAGACGTTGCAATTCGCCCAATCGGGCAACGCCGAGGTCGCGGTCGTCGCGCTCTCGCTCGCCGTCGTCTCCGACGGCAGCTACCTCGTCGTCGACGACGCGCTGCACAGCCCCATCGACCAGGCGCTGGTCACCTGCGGTAAGGACCCCGAGCGCCAGAAGCGCGCCCGCGCCTTCACCGCCTTCGTCAACTCCGCCGACGGGCGCGTCATCATGAAACGCTTCGGCTTCCTCTTGCCGGGCGAGACGCGCACCGCCTCCGCGAAGTAAGATGGCCGGGTGAGCGAGCGCGACCGCTGATGGCCGATTGGGCCCCGCTTGTCCTGTCCTTCCAGATCGCCTTCTTCGCCACCATCCTGGCGACCACAATTGGCGTCGCCATCGGTCTCTTGCTCACCAACGGCCGCTTCTTCGGCCGCGATCTCCTCGATGCCCTCACCTCGGCGCCGATGGTCATGCCACCGACGGTGCTCGGCTACTACGTCCTGGTCGCGCTGGGCCGCCATAGCGCCGTCGGGCGCGCCTGGGAGAGCGTCACCGGCAGCTCGATCGTCTTCACCCGCACCGGCGCCGTCATCGCCGCCACGCTCGGGTCGCTGCCGCTCGTCGTCAAGTCGGCGCGCGCCGCGCTCGAGGCCGTCGACCCCACGCTCCTCAAGGCCGCGCGCACGCTCGGCGCCGGGCCGCTGCGCGCCTTTCTCACGGTGCACCTGCCGCTCGCCGCGCGCGGCCTCATCGCCGGCGTCATGCTCGCCTTTGCGCGCTCGCTCGGCGATTTCGGCGTCACGCTCATGGTCGCCGGCGACATCCCCGGCGAGACCCAGACCGCGGCGCTCGCCATCTACGACATGATCCAGGCGCACCAGGAGCGCGCCGCCGCCGGCATGGTCGCCGTCCTCACCGGCATCACCATCGTCGCGCTCTACGTCGTCAACAAGCTGACCGCGGTGCGCCGTGAAGACTGATGCGCCGGCGCTCGAGGTCGACGTGCGCGTCGAGCGCGCCCGCGGTCGCGACTTCACGCTCGACGCCAAATTCACCGCGGAGCCGGGCGTCACCATCCTCTATGGACCGTCGGGGTCGGGCAAATCGACGACGCTCGGCGCCATCGCCGGGCTCCTCACGCCGTCGGGCGGCCGCATCGCGCTCGGCAGCGACGTCTGGTTCGACGCCGACAAAAGGATCTCGCTACCCGCCGAGCGCCGCGGCATCGCCTTCGTCTTCCAGTCGCTCGCGCTGTTCCCGCACATGACCGCGCTCGGCAACGTCGAATATGGCCTCCCGCGATCGATGCCGCGCGCGGAGCGCCAGAGCCGCGCCCACGAGATGCTCGGCCGCATGCGCGTCGCCCACCTCGCGGCGCGCCGTCCGTCGACCTTCTCGGGCGGCGAAGGGCAGCGGGTCGCCCTCGCGCGTGCCTTCGCGCCGGCGCCGCGGCTGGTGCTGCTCGACGAGCCGTTCTCGGCGATGGACCGCGACCTGCGCCGCGACTTCGTGGCCGACGTGCGCGGCTACGTCGCCGAAGCGTCGATCCCGCTCATCCACGTCACCCATCACCGCAACGAAGCGCGCGCCCTCGGCGACCGCGTCATCTTGATCCAGGCGGGCCGCATCCAGGCCATCGGAAGCGTCGAGGAGCTCTTGCCGCCATCGGCGGACAAGATGGACGACTCGCTCCCGCTCCGTACCCACAGGTAAAGCGTTTCCCCTGGCACAATCACTGCTCTGCAGTATCGGCACGAGGTGAGCGATGCTGGATGAGAACTGGTTTATCCCTGGCGAAAACGTCGATGAGAATGCCGAGGAGCTCAGCTTGGAGTTCGATGGCGGGCAGGACCCGGAAGCGGTCTGGGAATGGAACGGTGATTCCTGGGTCGCCGTCGCCGCGTAGCTCCAAATGCGGCGCGATGAGACGGTGCGAGCGGTCGGCAAATAGGGCTAGGCCGCTCGCACCTGATTACTGCGCGTGACGAAATAACCCGCGACCGCTTGCATGAGGATGAGCGCGTTCGTGACGACGAATACCCACTGGTGAACCAAAATCGAATATGTCGTGAATCCAACCGACGCCGCAATCTGTCCCCGGAATAACCACTTCGAAACCCCTTCCGATCGCTTCTCGCGCCATTGCTTGTAGACCTGCTTGCCCAACGTGGCGAGGAGGATCACAGAGCTCAACCAGCCGATCACCCAGGTCATCACCCGTTGTTGATTGCACGGGTCAGGCCACCCTTGTCACCGTAACTACTGGCGAATCGTTGCAGGTAGGATAATGTGAGGATTGTGCGGTAGGTCACGACATGTAATTCACCTTGTGCTCTTGTCACACCCTGCGTAATTTGGCGCCCAGCACGCAGCCGCCGCTGCGGAGGGTGTCATGAAAATTGGGGTCGTGGGTTCGGGGAAATCGTTTTCCAAGTCTGTCCTAACAATGGCGTTACCGATTTGCTTGGCCGTTGCCGGTTGTCACGGCGCGACCCAGGTCGGGCCGCTCGACACGGACCAGTCGTTCGTCAAGATCGACCGTCCGCTCGATGCACAGGCCGCCAGCATCCGCACGCAGGCCGTTCCGGGTACCGGAACCGCCGACCAGTCGTTCTTCCTTGCGCTCAACAAGAAGGAGCTCGGGAAGCGCTGGTTCATGTCGGCCTACCTGAAGCAGTTCTTCCCGGGCGCCGTCATGGGCGGCGCCGCTGCCTCGCTCGGCACGCGCGTCGTGACCTTCCGCGTGCAGAACGGCAAGCTCTTCGTGTTCGACGCCTCGGACAACTACAAGGACTCGGACACCTTCGACCCGAAGCTCATCCTCGAGTCGTACCCGATCGTCAACACCTACGGGCCGTACAACGACCTGTCGAACGCCGACAAGTACGTGCTGTTCGACCCCGCCGCGGGCCTCAACCGCTTCGGCGTCGTCGCCGACATGTTCGCCTACGACCCGGCGAAGGCCTCGAACTTCCAGGTCGATGCCGCGTACATGTCGAACTTCCGCGCGCTGACCGACGGCGTCACGTTCGAGCAGGTCTTCACCGGCGCGTCGACGGTCTTCCCGATCAACGACGGCTTCCAGACCGGCAACGTCTTCCGCGCCTCGGGCACGCTCGGCCTCGCCCTGCGCCGCTACCAGGAGGGCGACGGCTTCAAGGCGATGCCGTACGACGGCTCGAGCTACTTCTTCTACGGCGACATCGCGCAGGTGCCGGACACGGGCTCGCTCACCTCGAGCTACGTGCACTGGAACATCCACAAGGGCATGAAGCCGATCAAGTGGCTCATCTCCGATCAGTTCGTGAAGGCCAACCAGGACCCGCGTTACCAGCAGTACGACATCGTCGGCGCCATCAAGAAGGGCGTGACGAACTGGAACGAGGTCTTCGGCTTCAAGGCGCTCGAGGTCGAAGTCGCCACGGCGAACGACTCCTATGCCGACGACGACACCAACTACATCATCTTCGACGGTGACCCGACCTTCGGCGCCGCGTTCGCCAACTGGCGCCAGAATCCGAACACCAACGAGATCCGCGGCGCGAGCGTCTACTTCAACGCCGCGTGGCTCGACATCGCCGACTACGAGTTCGGCGTGGCGCCCACGCCGTCGCCCGACGGCCGCCCTGCGCAGCCCGTCGCCGCGCTGGCCAAGCCGAAGACCCCGACCCTCACCTGGGGCAACTGGAAGAACGAGCCGCTGTGCGTGATGTGGACGCCGAAGTATCGCGCGGACCGCAACAAGGCCGAGGCGCTCACGCCCGACCCGAACGCCGCGCTCACGCCGAAGCAGAAGGTCGAGAACTTCCTCACGCACGTCGTCATCCACGAGGTCGGTCACACGCTCGGCCTGCGCCACAACTTCAAGGGCTCGAACGGTCAGCCCGGTGGCTCGACGTCGGTCATGGAATACGTCGACGACGCGGACGCCGTCGCCTCGGGTCGCGATCACGCGGGCCCGTATGACATCGCAGCCATCAAGCTCCTCTACGGCATGTCGACCGATCTGCCGGCGCAGCCGTTCTGCACCGACCAGGACACGGTCACGGACGTCGACTGCAATCCGTTCGATCGCGGCGCCGATCCGCTGACGGCGTACTACGCCAAGAACTACAGCCTCTACATGAACTTCTTCCTCACCTACGGCTTCTTCTTCCCGCCGGATTACTACGTCAACGGCACGCTGCAGTTCGTCCGCTCGTCGCAGACCTCGACCCGTATGGCCGATGCGTTCAAGCTGGCGATGAAGGGCCTCACGATTCCGGCCGATGCGAACCTCGTCGCCACCAACATGGGCTACGGGTCGCGCGTCGACATGGCGACGCAGTTCGTGCTCAACCGCCTCTATCTCGACCTGCCGGCGAACCGTGGCTCGTTCACGTCCGACCCGCCGCTCGACTCGACCCTCACGCCGCTGGTGATGACCGAGCTCCGTGGCAACCTGACCAACGCCGATCAGATCCGCAGCTACGAGACGCGCCGCATGGTCGTCGACATCCTGAAGAAGATGCAGACTCAGGATGCCTACAACCTGCTGCTGGCCGCGAAGGACGCACTCACGCAGCAGCTGACGACGCTCACCGGCAACGAGAAGGCGAACACGATGGACCTCATCGCCCGCATCGACGCCGCGACGCACCCCTACTACAAGTAGCCTCTTCTCAGCTTCAGCAGGCGGCCGACCCTTCGCGAGCCAGCGAGCGGTCGGCCGCTTTTCTTGCGCGATATTTCGTCGTCAGGTCAGGAGCTTACGAGTTGGCTCGCGACTTGTAACATCCCTGCGTATGCATGCCGTAAAGACAGCCCTCGGATGCCCGCACCAGCACGCGGTCCTGGTCGTCGAGGACGATCCGGACATTCGCGAAGCGGTTCAGATGATCCTCGAAGACGAGGGTTTTCAGGTGGTCACCGCCAGCAACGGCGCCGAAGCGGAGGCGGAGCTGGAACGGATGGATGACCCCTGCCTGATGCTGCTCGATCTCATGATGCCGGTGATGAGCGGCTGGGAGCTGCTCGAGCACCTCAAGCGCGACGGCAAGCTGCACGACGGCGGGCTCAGCATCGTCGTGGTGTCGGCGTCGCCCCATCAGGTGCCGTCCGGTCCGGTGGCGACGATGCGCAAACCGGTGCGCGCCGAACAGCTCATTTCCACCGTTCGTCGCTACTGCTGAAAGCTCGACACGATGTCGTACAGCCCCTGCTTGGGGAGCGAGCGGAAGCCGGACCAGGCCGCTTGGGCGAGCGTGCCGTCGACGAGCCAGTCCGCCAACCAGTGAGCCGCGCCCGCGGGGTCGTGCTGCTTCAACGCGGCGCCATGCTCGACCGCCCAGCGGGCGTTGAGACGCTCGTGCTCCCCGACGGCGGGCGAGAGGACGAGCGGTAGCCCGAGGGCGGCGAAGAAGGAGAGCTCGCTCGGTTTGGTCCAGAGCGCGTCGGTGTCGGCGAGGGCGGCATTGAACGTGCGAAAATAGGTGGGGAGATCGGGCGCCAGCAGGATCTCGATGGCGCCACCGACGAGCGCGCCGAGCTTGGCGTCGTCGACGGCGCGGAAGAAGATGTCGGCGACCTCGGTGCGGACGCCGGCGACGAGCCGCAAGCTGAGACGGCCGCCGCGCAACGAAGGCGCCAGGCTCGGCAGGAAGCGCGCGGCGAGGCCGGCCTGAGCGCCGGCACCACCGACGGCAAACGTGATCCGCGGCGGAGCGTCGGCCTCGGGGATGGCGCCGACGGTGCGCGTGACCTCTTCGCCGAACTTGCGGCGAAACGCGCCATCGACGTCGAGACGTGCGAGGCGCCGGAGCAGGTTTGCTCGCGCCGTCGGCAGCGACGGTCCGCCGAGGAGCTCGTGCGGCAGCGGGAAGCCGGTCAGCGTGATGCGCTCCTGCGGCACGCCGTAGGCCATGAGGCGGCGCACCACGCGCGTCGACGGGGCGAAGTAGCGGATGCGCGTCTGCTTGGGGTGCAGCGGCGCCCAGACGCGGTTGATGTCGCTGTCGGTGACGACGCAGCGCACGTCGAGATCGCCGGCGCGATCGGCGATCAGCGCCGGCACGAAGAAGGTGGTGATGAGCGGGCTGGCTTGCGCGCGCAGCTGCGCCACGAGGCCCTGGCCGAGGCCGCGCGCGGCCAGCCGGTCGACGATGCGGACCGGCCAGGTCGGGCTCGACAGATCGCGCGCCGGGTAGAGCGGCGGGATGGCGGTGATGGCGCCGAGGATGGGCCCGAGCGGGCGGCCGATGATGGGGAGCTGTGAGAGGCGCGTGAGCCCTTCGTAGTGGCGGCGCACGCGCGCCCAGATGCGCTGCTCGTCGGCGCCGGCGAGGGGAGGGCGATCGGCTTCGAGCACCTCGATGCCGAGGCGCTCGGCGAGCGCGTGCGCCGGACGGAGGTGGCCGTAGCCCATCTCGACGGCGACGAGCGTAGGGCGCGCGGGCAGTGGCGTCATCGCGGCGTCATCGCCGAGGCTACCAGCGAGGCCGGCAGCTCGACGATGCGCGCGCGCACGTATTCACCGAGCGTCTTGGCTTGCGGATCGGAGCGCGTCGACGCCGCCACTCCGTCGCCGAGGAGCCCGCGGATGGTGAAGTGGACCGCGCGCAGCGGCGGCAAGAGCGTGCGCTCGAGCGTGAACGGCGCCAGATCGGGGAAGAGCGCGCGCATCCGCTCGACCGTGAGCGCGTTGGCCAGCCACGACCACGCTTCGTCGCTCCGGGCCCACAGGCCGAGGTTGGCGTTGCCGCCTTTGTCGCCCGAGCGCGCGCCAAAGAGTCGGCCGAGTGGGGCCCGCACCGTCGCGCCCGCATCGAGCAGCGGCGGTAGAAGCTCGTCGATGGGCGCGCGCACCGCGGTGGTCGTGGTTGCCGGCGCGACGGTGGTGCGCTCGCCGTCGAGCAGCACCGTCGCCTCGACGCGCGCCGCGTCGACGAGCGCCGGCCAGTAGACCAGGAAGGGCGTCGCGTCCTCGGGCGGATGCGTGATCGAGTGGCCGGGCACGCTCGAGAGCGAGAGCTCGACGACCTTCGCCGCCCACCCCTTGCCCACGCGCCGCGCGTCGGGCGACTTGACGGTGATCGACAAGAGCGCGAACGCCTCCTCGTTGTCGCGCGGCCCGTCGGGGCCGGTCTGCGCCGGCCGGCGCAGCGAGGTGTGCCACTCGGCAAACGCGTCGCGTCCGCCCGAGGCGTCGGCCACCAGCTGCTCGACGAGGTTGGCCTTGTCGTCGAGATCGAGGCCGGCGATGCGCACGCTCATCGTGTTCTTGAAGCCGCCGGCGTGATTGAGCGCCACCTTGAGCGTCGGCGGCGGCGGCTCGCCACGCGTGCCCGAGCCGCGCACGCGATCGCCACCCTCGTCGACGAGCTGCACGGTATCGAAGCGCGCCACCACGTCGGGGTTGAAGTAGCGCGGCCCGTCGATCTCGTAGAGCAGCTGCGCGGTGACCGTGCCGACGTTGACGCGCCCGCCGGTCTTGGCGTGCTTGGTGATGACGAATGAGCCGTCGGCGTGCATCTCGGCGATGGGAAAGCCGAGCGGCCGCGTCCAGTCGACCTCGTCGAAGAACGAGTAGTTGCCGCCGGTGGCCTGGGCGCTGCACTCGATGATGTGCCCGGCGGCGACGGCGCCTGCGAGCCGATCCCAATCGTCGCGCCGCCAGCCGAACTTCCACGCCGCCGGACCGAGCACCAGCGCCGCGTCGGTGACGCGACCGGTGATGACCACGTCGGCGCCGCGCCGGAGCGCCTCGGCGATCGGCCAGCCGCCGAGATAGGCGTTGGCGGTGAGCGGCTCGAGATCACCGAGCGGCACGCCTTTGTCGAGGTGCACGAAGCGCTCGCCGGCCGCGCGCAGCTCGCCCAGCCGCGGCATCAGATCGTCGCCGGCGACGACCGCGATGCGCGGCGCCACGCCCAGCCGCGCCGCGAGGGTCTCGAGCGCGCTCGCGAGGCCCTCGGGATCGAGCCCACCCGCGTTGGCGACGATCTTGATTCCGCCGGCGACGCACTCTGCCAGCACCTCTTCCATCTGCCTGACGAAGGTGCCGACGTAGCCTGTGCCGCCGCGCGCGCGCTGCCGCTGCAAGATCGCCATCGTCAGCTCGGCCAGATAGTCGCCGGTGAGGACGTCGATCGGCCCGCCGCGCACCATCTCCGTCGCTGCCGACAATCGGTCGCCCCAAAATCCAGAACAGTTGGCGATTCGCAGCGCCGTCACGTCGCTACTTTAGCACGCGGGATCTCGACGATGGTATGCATGAGGTCCATGGACGAGCGGGCCGCGCACGCCGACGAGTACCGACGCCGCCGCGACGCGCGGCGCGCCGATGTGGCTGCCGCCGAGCGGCGCTCCGACGCGCTGTCGTGGGCGCGCGTGGCCGCCTTTGCGCTGGCGGGCGTGGCGGTCTGGGCGGCGGCGACGCATCGCGCGCCCGGCGCCATCGTGGCCGTGCCGGTCGCCGTGTTCGTGCTGCTCATCGTCATCCACGATCGCGCCGATCGCGCGCGCCAGCGGGCGCAGCGCGCGGTCGACTACTGGGAGCGCGGCCTCGAGCGCATGGAAGAGCGCTGGATCGGAAAGGGCGAGGCGGGCGCGCGCTTCTTCGACGACGCGCATCCCTACGCCCGCGATCTCGACCTCTTCGGCAAGGGCTCGCTGTTCGAGCTCTTGTGCACGGCGCGCACACGATCGGGCGAGGAGACGTTGGCGCGCTGGCTCTTGCATCCCGCCGGCGCCGCCGAGGTGCGCGCACGCCAGGCCGCCGTCGCCGAGCTGCGCGGTCGCCTCGAGCTGCGCGAGGACTTGGCGCTCTCGGGCGAAGCGGTGCGCGCCGAGGTCAACCCGGCTGGCCTGTCGAAGTGGGGCGCGGCGCCGCCGGTGCTGTCGGGCCGTACGCCGTGGCTCGGCGTGGCGGTGGTGACGCTGGCCTCGCTCGTCGTCTTCACCGGCTGGCTGGTTCTGCACTGGACCTGGATCCCCGTCGCCGTCGTGGTGGCGCTCGTGGCCGGTCTCATGCGCGTCTATCGCTCGCGCGTCGAAATGGTGCACGCCGGCGTCGACCGCCCCGGCCGCGATCTGGCGGTGCTGTCGCTGGTGGTGGCGCTGTTCGAGCGCGAGAAGTTCACGAGCGAGCGGCTGCAGACGCTGGCGGCGCGCCTGCTCGAGAACGGCGAGCCGGCGTCGCGCCGCATCGCCACCCTGGCCAAGCTCATCGACTGGGCCAACGCGCAGCGCAACCAGTTCTTCGCGCCCATCGGCTGGCTCCTCCTCTGGCCCATCCACTTCGCCTACGCCATCGAGCGCTGGCGCGCGCGCTCGGGCGCCGACGTCGGGCGCTGGATCGAGGTGGTCGGCGAGTTCGAGGCGCTCGCCTCCCTCGCCGGCTACGCCTACGAACGGCCCGATGAGCCCATGCCCGAGATCGTCGACGAGTCGCCGCGGCTCCTCGCGGACGCGGTCGGCCATCCGCTCATCCCGCGCGATCGTTGCGTGCGCAACGACGTCGCCTTCGCGGGCGAGCTCCGGCTGCTGGTGGTCTCGGGATCGAACATGTCGGGCAAGAGCACGATGCTGCGCACGCTCGGCATCAACGTGGTCCTGGCGCTCGCCGGCGCGCCGGTGCGGGCGACGCGCATGCGCCTGTCGCCGCTGCAGGTGGGCGCGACCCTGCGCATCCAGGACTCCCTCGCCGAGGGCGCGTCGCGCTTCTACGCCGAGATCACGCGGCTCAAGCAGCTGGTCGATCTCTCGCGCCAGACGCCGCCGCTCCTGTTCCTCATCGACGAGATCCTGGCCGGCACCAACTCGCACGACCGCCGCATCGGCGCCGAAGCCGTGGTGCGCGGCCTCGTCGATCACGGCGCCATCGGTCTGGTCACCACGCACGACCTGGCGCTGGCCGAGGTCGCCAGCGCGCTCGGGCCGCGCGCGCGCAACGTCCACTTCGAGGACCGCATGGTCGACGGCAAGCTCGAGTTCGACTACCGCATGCGCGACGGTGTGGTCCAGCACTCGAACGCCATCGCGCTCATGCGGGCGGTCGGCCTCGAGATCTGATGGCCCGGGTCGTCGAGCGCATCGGCGCCGAGGACGTGGCCCGCGCGCACGCGATCCTCGCCGCCTGCGGTCGCGCCATGGGCGAGCGCGGCCTGCCCAACTGGGATCCGCCCTATCCGCTCGAGGCGATGCGCGCCGAGTGCACGAGCCGGCAGGTCTACGTCGTGCGCGAAGAGGACCTCGACGTCGCCACCTTCACCCTCGGGCCCGAGCCACTGCGCCCCTATCCCACCGACGTCTTCGACCCGTCCTTGCGCGCGCTCTACCTCAATCGCCTCGCGGTCGTGCCCGAGCGCTGGGGCGGGGGCCTCGGCCGCTGGTGCATGGCCGACATCGACGCGCGCGCGCGCGCCGCCGGCGCCGTCGTCGTGCGCTTCGACGCCTTCCGCGACAACCCCGGGCTACGAGACTTCTACCGCCGACTGCATTACATCGAGCGGGGTCCCTTCGCGATCGGCAAGCTGCCGGTCATCTGCTTCGAAAAGGTGGTGGTGCAGCCATGAAGCTCCCGCTCTATCAGGTCGACTCGTTCACGCGCACGGTCTTCGGCGGCAATCCGGCGGCGGTGGTTCCGCTCGAATCCTGGATCTACGACGCGACCATGCAGGCCATCGCCGCCGAGAACAACCTCTCGGAGACGGCGTTCATCGTCCCGCGCGGCGGCGAATACGAGATCCGCTGGTTCACGCCGCTGCAGGAGGTCGAGCTCTGCGGGCACGCGACCATCGCGTCGGGCTACGTCGTTCTCCAGCACCTGGCGCCGAAGCGCGAGCAGGTGCGCTTCCAGTCGAAGTCGGGCGAGCTGCGCGTCACGCGCGAGGGCGATCGGCTGGCGATGGATCTGCCGCGCTGGGACCCGGGGCCGGTCACGCCGCCCGCGACGCTGGCGAGCGCGCTCGGGATCGCGCCGCGCACCATCCTCGGCTACGGCTCCAAGTACTTCTGTGTCTACGACGACGCGGCCGCGGTCGCGGCGCTCCAGCCCGACATGGCCGCGCTGGAGGCGCTCGATCGCTACGGCATCGTCGTCACGGCGCCCGGCGCCGGCCACGAGTGCGACTTCGTCTCGCGCTTCTTCGCGCCCAAGGCCGGCGTCCCCGAGGACCCGGTCACCGGCAGCGCGCACTGCCTGCTCGCGCCCTATTGGTCGGAGCGGCTCGAACGAGATTCGCTGTTCGGGAAGCAGATCTCGAAACGCGGCGGCGAAATCTGGTGCCGCACCGGCGAGCGCACCGTCACGATGACCGGCTACGTGACCCCTTACTTCGTCGGCGAGATGGACGTCTGAAGCGGCCGCGTGATCGCCTCGAGGAGGTCCGGCTTGCCGGCGTCGCGCTCGAGGTGCGGATACTTCACGCCGCCGCGATAATCGAGCTTCACAGTCTTGTAGAAGTCGCCGTTCGACACGAGGAGCTCGAGCGGCGCGTTCATCTTGAGCGCGTCGAAGAATGACTCCTTGTTCAGCTTGCGCGTGTTGACGGCGACGACCTTCATGGCAGGTCCGAGGCCGGCCTTGGCGGCGAGGCTGCCCGGCACCACGTCGAGGACCTGACCGTCCTCCTTCATGTTGAATCCGAGCGTGTAGACCAGTGTCTCGAGCTTGTCTTCTTTGAGCAGCGCCTTGAGGCGCTCGTTCGGCTTGTCGCTGTAGCTCAGCTTCCAGCCGCCGCCCGTGACGCCGCCGAGTGGGGCGCGCGGTTGCAGCTCGTCGACGCGCTTTTGCAAGAAGGCGCGCCAGTCGTTGGCCACGAGGCCGTCGAGCGTCGCCACGACGTCGTCGAGCGTGTAGGGCTTGACCTCGGCGCCGTGGTTGGGGCCGCCGTGGAAGGCGCGGCAGAAGTCGTCGATCGACTTCGCGCCACCGGAGCGCTGCCTGAGCGCGACGTCTACCTCGAGCCAGAGAAGCTGACCCTCGGGATAATAGTCGGCGGCGCGGCGCCACGACTGGTACTCGGGCGACGAGCGATGGAGCAGCTGCGCAGCGACGGCGGTGTCGGCGAGCGGACGCCACTGGCGACCGGCGCGCCCGTCCATGAGCGCGGCCGTCGCCGCCAGATCGTCGCGCACCCATTCCGTCGGCAGGAGGCCGCTGCGCGCGCCGAGCACCCAGCCGAGGTATTGCGTCAGCCCCTCGTAGACCCACAGGAGGTCGCCCTTCATCGGCTTGTCGAACCCGTCGACCGCGAGCCCCGCGGGCCGCCGGAACTTGCCGTTCCACGAATGCGTGAACTCGTGAGGCAGGAGCGTCGCCGACAAGAGGCGCGCGTTGGCCTCGACGAGGAAACGCTCGCGCGTGCGGTTGTCGCTCGACTGATGGTGCTCGAGGCCGAAGTGGGCGACGCGATCGCTCAGCGTCAGGAGAAAGTGATAGCGCGCGTAGTGGCGCGTGCCGAAGAGGGCGCCCGCTTCGACCACCAGCCGCTTGAGGGCCTCGAGGTGCGCCGGTTCGAGCTGCAGCGCCGCCTCCGAGTCGGCCACCACGTCGAGCGCATGCTCCGGCTGCCCGCCGCCCGGTCCGAGCGCGAACGACTTGAAATAGGCGCCGGCGATGACCGGCGAGTCGACCAGGGTCTCGAGTGTGACCGGCTTGAACTCGACGGTGTCGCCGGTCGTGCGCGCCGTCTCGAGCGCGCTGCCGTGCTTCCAGCCGTGCGGCAAGGTGAGCCGCGGCGTGACCACGAGGTCGCGCTGCGAGACGCCTTCGGGATAGAGGACGACCAGGTTCCACTCGAGGTCGACGAGCTGTCCCGTGGTCGACCCGCCGCTCGAGTAGCTCTCGCGCTCGACGGGCGCGAGATAGTCGAAGCTCACCTCGACGGCACCGACTCCCGGCGGTACGGCGGTGTGAACGGCGTAGAGATCGAGATCGTCCCGACGCCATGCGAGCGGCTTGCCGGCGGCGCGAATCACCAGGCCGGCCACGTCGACGATGGGGCCGTTGGGACCGTGCTCTCCCGGGATCCACTTCGGGTAGCGGAGCGTGAGCGGTCCGGGCGCGGCCGGCAGCGTCATCCGCGCGTGCAGCATGTGCCGCGGCGCATCGGTGGCGTCGACGGTGAGCGTGACTCGGCGCTCGGCGGCGGCGGC